>CANKAJ010000007.1 GCA_947479645.1 Betaproteobacteria bacterium
CCGTTCGTGTCATTCCCGATTGCGGTGGCGTTCTATAAGGCGGGCGTTGGCGTGCCGCAGATGATGGCATTGCTGACGGCCTGGTCAGTCTATGCCATACACCGCACACTGAATTTTGAATTGACCATGATGGGTGGGCGCTTCATTCTGCTGCGCCTGGCAAGCTCCTGTCTGTTTCCGCCCTTTGCTGGAATAGCCGCAGCGCTGTTGCTCATGTTCATCACGTTGCCCTAGCATTTCCGGCTTTACTGTGAAACTCGCGGCGAATATCGGGTGGTGGCGCAATGCGCCAATTCACCGACTGCGTCAGGACGGCCCCGGAATGGTTTTGCATTCGTTGAATATGCGGGCCTTGCAGTTCTTGCATATTGAGCGGTCCAGTTTGTCGAATACACCGGCGAATGCCTCCTGCTTGCCGCGAAAGACATGGTCGGCACCGATGTCGTGCATATAGCCGCCGCGCTGAAGAAGCGCTTCCACCGGCTTGCGCGGGCTGTACAGGTAGAGGCCACCACCCATGGCGTTGCGCAGCACGGCTTCGCGCCCGATCAGGTCTGCGCCGGTCAGGTCCACGTGATTGATGCTCTTGGACATCAGCAACAGGTGCTTCTGGTCGGCGGAGTGCTTGCGCAGCTTGTCGAAGTGCTGCTCGACATGGTTTGCAGCTCCAAAGTAGATGGAACCTTCGATGCGCAGAATTTTCATCTGCGGGCACTCCTGCAGCCCGGGTTCCACTTCGGTGATCTTGCGCAGTGGATGCCTGGGATCAGGCACAAGGCTGCGCAGTGTGGGATGGGATGTGCGGTTCAGGTAGAGCACCAGGGAGGCGGCAACTCCGACCAGGATTGCAATCTCCAGGTCAAGCACGAAGGTTGCGAAGAAGGTGGTCAGCAGGACAGCAAGGTCCTTGGGATCGGTCCTGAACGCGCGACGAACATAGTTCCAGTTGATCATGCCGATGGCGGCCAGTATCAGCACGCCTGCGATGACCGCGATGGGCAGATAGGAGAGCAGCGGCGCGATGCCCATCAGTATGAGCATCAGCAGGACTGCCGCGATGATAGTCGACAGGGGGGTGCGGGCGCCCGCCTCATAATTGATGCTGCAGCGATTCAACGAGGCGCTGCAGGGGTAGCCGGAGAAAAAGCCGCCGGCGATATTGGCCAGGCCGAAGCCGATGAATTCCTGATTGTTGTCCAGGCGCTGCCCGGACTTGATTGCGAGGGCGCGCGTGATCGAAATCCCCTGGGTCAGCGATACGATGGTAACGGCCACAGCGCCGCCCATGAGCATGCGTACCGAGTCCAGCGAAAAGTCCGGGCGAGACAGTGGTGGCAGCGATCCTGGAAGCGGTCCGAGCGTCGTGATTGCCGTGTGTTCGGAGCCCAGGGCCGCGTTGAGCGCGAGTGCCGCCGCGCTGCCGACCAGAGTCGCCGTCAGCGTGCCAGGTATGCGCGGCAGCCAGCGGCGCGAAGCCATGCCTGCCACGATGGTGCAGATGGTCACGATCACAACCCAGGGTTTGGTTTCGTGAAGGTTGCCCAGGGTCAGCGCCAGTGATTTCATGAATCCCGCCACAGCCGGCGCATTGATGCCAAGGGCGTTACGCAGCTGGCTGCCGATGATCAGGACCGCCAGCGCGCCGGTGAAGCCGACGACGACCGCATCGGACATGAAGTTGACCAGCGCGCCCATGCGTAGCAATCCCATCGTCGTCATCAGCACGCCGCAGACCAGCGCCAAGGTCAACGCAAGCTTGATGTACTCAGGGGAGCCTGGCAAGGCAAGCGGTGATAGGACAGCGAACACCATCAGCGATATGGAATTGGCCGGACCGACTACGGCATGCAGGGATGAACCAAACAGGGCGGCGATAATGGTGGGCACCATGGCCCCGTACAGGCCGTATTCGGGCGGCAGGCCGGCGAGCATTGCGAAGGCCATGCCTTGCGGCAATACGACGATGGCGCCAACCAGGCCTGCCAATGAATCCGCGCGCAGGCTGTCGCGGTTGACCAGGGGCCACCAGTTCAGGAAGGGTAGATAGCGGTTCATGGCGCGGCGGGGGCTGTTTTGATCGATGCAGTCGCCATGTTAACAGGGAATGGACATTCAACCTGCCTACGTGTCAATCGATGCGATGCCGGCAAGGCGCCACTGCCGGGCCGCATTGCCGGAAACTCGCGGCAACAGTTGGCAATATTGTGTTTGACTGCCCGAGAGGCGAGTCCTACCATGCTTGCGCACACCACTCATCCAGGCAGGCACTCATGCCCAAATTCTGCGCCAATCTCAGTATGCTGTTTACCGACGTGGAATTTCCGGATCGTTTCGATGCCGCAGCGCAGGCGGGCTTTCGCGGGGTTGAGTTCCATTTTCCCTATGCGTTCAAACGTGAAATGCTGGTCGAGCGCATGCAGCGCGCCGGCGTGGAGACCGTTCTGTTCAATCTGCCGCCGGGCAACTGGGAAAAAGGTGATCGAGGGATCGCATGCTTGCCCTCGCGCATGTCGGAGTTTCGCGATGGCGTCGGATTGGCTATCGAGTATGCGCGCGCGCTCGGTTGCAGGCGCCTCAACATGCTCTCTGGCGTTGTGCCTGAGTCGGGACGCCGTATTCCCGTCGATGTGCTGCGCGAGACCTTCATTTCCAATCTTCGTTACGCTGCCGGCGCGCTTGAGCGCGAAGGCATTGCCCTGATGATAGAGCCGATCAATACACGTTCGATTCCGGGCATCTACCTGAAGTATTCGACGCAGGCCTTGGCGCTGATACAGGAAGCGGCGGTGTCCAATGCCTGGCTGCAATACGATATTTTTCACATGCAGATCATGGAAGGGGATCTGGCCAAAACCATGGAGTCGAATCTTCCTCGTATCGGCCATATACAGATCGCCGATGCGCCGGATCGTCATGAGCCCGGTACGGGTGAAATCAATCATGGCTATCTCTTTTCGCTGCTTGACCGACTGGGATACGGGGGCTGGATCGGCGCCGAATACCTGCCTGCCGACACGCGTCCGGGTGGAACGCAGACCGGACTGGGGTGGTTCAAGCCCTACCAATTGACCGGGGCCGAACCGTCGGCGGCCGTGCCCGCTGCTTGAACATGCGGGCTGAGCCGATCAATTTTATCCGTCAGGCCGAGGTGGTGGGGCGTCTGCTCGCGGTATTGCCGCGCGAAGCCGTGCTGTATCAAAGCGAAGATACCCGACCCTACGAATGCGATGGCCTGTCGGCGTACCGCCAGGTACCCATGATTGTCGCGCTGCCTGCTGACGAGGCGGAAGTGCAGGCGGTGCTGAGGATTTGTCACACATTGCAGGTGCCAGTGGTGGCGCGTGGTGCCGGGACCGGCTTGTCCGGAGGGGCATTGCCGATGGGTGACGGCGTGCTGTTGTCGCTGGCAAAAATGAAGTCGATCCTTGCGGTGGATCCGGTCGCATGCGTTGCGCGCGTGCAACCGGGAGTGCGCAATATCGCCATCTCCGAGGCGGCGGCGCCCTATGGACTGTATTACGCGCCGGATCCGTCATCGCAGATTGCCTGCACCATCGGTGGCAATGTCGCGGAAAATTCCGGCGGCGTGCATTGCCTGAAATACGGTCTGACCGTACATAACGTGCTGCGCGTGCGCGGCCTTGGCGTGACGGGTGAGATCATTGAGCTAGGCTCGGAAGCACTCGATGCCCCCGGCTATGACCTGCTCGCCCTGGTGATCGGCAGTGAGGGCATGCTGGCGATTACTACCGAGGTCACGGTGCGCCTGATTCCGAAGCCCGAGGTGGCGCGCTGCATCATGGCATCCTTCGATGACGTGGAAAAGGCTGGAAACGCGGTGGCAGACGTAATCGGCGCCGGCATTATCCCGGCTGGACTGGAGATGATGGACAGGCCGGCGACGCGTGCTGTCGAGGAGTTTGTGCACGCCGGCTATGACCTGGATGCCGCTGCTTTGCTGTTATGCGAATCGGATGGCACGGCGGAAGAGGTTGAAGAGGAAATAGCGCGCATGAGCGGTGTATTGCGTCGTTCCGGCGCCACCGGAATACGCATCTCGGCAAGCGAAGCTGAGCGCTTGAAATTCTGGGCCGGTCGCAAGGCGGCTTTTCCTGCGGTTGGGCGTATTTCGCCAGATTACTATTGCATGGACGGCACCATCCCGCGCAAGCGCCTCGGTGAAATTCTCCGGTTCATTGCCGCCATGGAATCGAAATACGGACTGCGCTGCCCGAATGTCTTCCACGCCGGCGACGGCAACCTGCATCCGCTGATTCTGTTCGATGCCAACAATCCCGATGAACTTGAGCGCACCGAGCGCTTTGCCGGCGAAGTACTGGAGAAGTGCATCGCGGTTGGCGGTACCATCACCGGCGAGCATGGGGTCGGGATAGAGAAGATCAACCAGATGTGCATGCAGTTTTCTGCCAGTGAGCTGGCCTTGTTTCGCAGGGTAAAGCAGGCATTCGATGCCGATGGCCTGCTCAATCCGGGAAAAAACATTCCCACGTTGCATCGCTGCGCGGAGTATGGTCGCATGCACGTGAAAGGCGGACAAATGCCACATGGCGACTTGCCGAGATTTTGAAGCAGCTGATTATTCAACGAAAGAGCGGTCCGGAAATGCAAACAGACAAGCGAAACAAAAATAACAGTTCGATCGTTTCATTGATTCGCGCTTGCGGGGTGCTGAGTATTGCCGTGATGCTGATGCCAATGCCGGCATGGGCCATCAGCGATGAGATCCAGGTGTACACCGACGATATCAACGAGCCGGGCGAGCGCGGCCTTGAATTGCACGTCAATACAACGCCGCGCGGGCGCAACACCCCTGGCTACCCCGGCGAGTTGCCGGCCTACCGTGGCCTGCGTGTCACGCCCGAGTTTTCCTGGGGGCTGACCAAAACCCTGGAGGCGGGGTTTTACCTGCCGATGGCAACCAGCGCCCAGGGCGACGTTTATCTGGGCGGCGCCAAGGTCCGACTCAAATGGCTGCCGATACGTGATCACAAGGGCTGGTACCTTGGCGCCAACGGAGAAATTTCAAATATGACCAAGAAATTCTCCGAGTCGCGCGTCGGTACGGAACTGCGTGTCATGGTCGGATACCGGACGGAAAACTGGCTGTTCGGCATGAACCCCATCCTTGGCTGGGATTTGTCGCCGGGATATCGGGGGAGTCCGGACGCGACGATGACCTACAAGGTGGCGCGCAAGGTCGGCGATGGCATTTCGCTGGGTGCGGAATATTATGACGGCATGGGCAAGCTGAACAATCGTCTGCCGCTCGGGCAACAGGACCACACCTTTTATCTGGTGATGGATTACGACCGCAAGCCATGGGTATTCAATTTCGGCATCGGACATGGCCTCAACAGCGCTTCGGATTCATGGACGGTAAAGGCCATTTTCGAACTTCCGTTCAATTGAACGTTGCGGTCGCAATCCATGATTGAAGTGCCGGAGCAATGGGCGAGTGCCGTGCGCGCGGCGACACAGTCTGGGTGCCCGTTGCGCATCCGTGGTGGCGGCACCAAGGATTTCTACGGGCACAATTGTGACGGTGAGCTGTTGGATACCCGTGCCTACGCCGGGATCGTCGATTACGAACCGTCCGAACTGGTCGTCACCGCGCGCTGCGGAACGAGGCTTGCCGAACTGGAGTTGGTGCTCGCAGCCAGCGGCCAGATGCTGGCCTTCGAGCCGCCGCATTTTGGTGCCGATGCAACCGTGGGCGGCATGGTCGCGGCAGGCCTGTCGGGGCCGCGGCGCCAGGCTGCGGGAGCCTTGCGCGACTATGTGCTGGGCGTGAAAATTCTCGACGGAAATGCCGACATCCTTGCTTTCGGCGGCCAGGTGATGAAGAACGTTGCCGGCTACGACGTGTCCAGGCTGATGGCGGGTTCGCTCGGCACGCTGGGTATCATTCTTGAAGTGTCACTGAAGACGCAGCCCGTGCCGGTGGCGCAGGCGACATTGCGTTTTGATCTTCCCGAGGAAAAGGCGGTGGCGCTGTTGAATCGCTGGCATGGCAGGCCTTTACCGGTCTCCGCGAGTGTCTGGCACGACGGTGATCTGAGTGTGCGCCTGTCGGGAGCGGCAGCGGCGGTAAAGGCTGCAGTTGCCAGTCTGGGTGGCGAGCGGATGGATGACGAACAGGCGACGCATCTCTGGACTAGCATTCGTGAACATACCACCCCATTTTTCCGCGTGGATGTGCCACTGTGGCGGCTGTCGGTGCCCTCAAGCCTGCCGGTTGATGCCATCGGTCTCGATCGGCATGGCGAGCGCCTGATCGAGTGGGGCGGCGCATTGCGCTGGGTCGCCGGCCATGTCGATGGCCGTGTCCTGCGCGAAGCGGTGGCTGAAGTGGGCGGCCATGCGACGCTG
The DNA here is from genome assembly GCA_947479645.1 of Betaproteobacteria bacterium. Lineage (GTDB taxonomy): Bacteria > Pseudomonadota > Gammaproteobacteria > Burkholderiales > SG8-39 > CAIYPG01. The sequence continues at coordinate 6,391 of CANKAJ010000007.1, forward strand.
TTTCGCGGCCTTGATAAAACGTCTGGCGTCTTTCAGGCCTTGCCGCCGGCACTGATGGGCATTCATCGCAACATCAAGTCGGCCTTCGATCCTCACGGCATCTTCAATGCCGGTCGCATGTACCCGGGGCTCTAGGCATGCAGACCGCACTCGCCGATTTCATCAAGGACACACCTGAAGGCAGGCAGGCCGATGCCATCCTGCGCAAGTGCGTCCACTGTGGCTTTTGCAATGCAACCTGTCCGACCTATCAGTTGCTCGGTGATGAGCTGGATGGTCCGCGCGGTCGCATCTACCTCATGAAGCAGGTTCTCGAAGGTGCGCCGGTGACGGTGAATACCCAACTGCATCTGGATCGCTGCCTGACCTGCCGCGCCTGTGAAACAACCTGTCCGTCCGGCGTGCAGTACGGGCATCTGGTGGATATCGGGCGGGCCATTGTCGACAGCAAGGTGCCGCGATCGCTGACGGATCGTATCAAGCGTCGCATGCTGTCACTGGTGCTGCCGCGGCGGGCCCTGTTCGGGCCGCTGATGTTTCTGGGCGGTATGTTCAGAGGCTTGCTGCCCGAGGTGCTGGCAAGCAAGATTCCCGAGGCCGTGGCGAGTGCAGGTTCCTGGCCTGCTCCGCGCCATGCCCGCAGGATGCTGGTGCTGGCAGGGTGTGTGCAGCCGGTGTTGTCCCCGGACATCAATGCCGCCGCGGCGCGCGTACTCGATCACATCGGCATTTCATTGAGCGAAGTCGCGGGTGCGGGTTGTTGCGGTGCTTTGCGCTACCACCTCAACCATCAGACAGATGGATTGAATGACATGCGCCGCCTGATCGACGCCTGGTGGCCGCTGGTGGAGCGCGGTGAAGTCGAGGCCATCGTGATGACGGCGAGTGGCTGTGGCGCAACAGTGAAGGATTACGCGCATTTGTTCGCAGGCGATGCGAATTACCGTGACAAGGCTGAGCGCATCAGCGCGCTGACCAGGGATCTGAGCGAAGTGCTGGTGGCTGAACGCGATCGGCTGATGACCTTGCTGGCCGGCCGGCCAGCATCTCTGGCGGCGGCGACCAAAGTGGCTTTTCATGCCCCCTGCACATTGCAGCACGGACAGAAGTTGCGTGGCGGCATTGAGTCGTTGCTGACCGCGACGGGATGCGAACTGACGCCGGTAGCCGATGCACATCTATGTTGCGGATCGGCAGGGACGTATTCGCTGTTGCAACCTGCGCTGTCGGGCAGATTGAAGGAGGCCAAACTAGAGGCGCTGCAGTCCGGTGCACCGCAACTCATCGTGACCGCCAATATCGGTTGCCAGAATCAGCTCGCATCGGGCAGTACCGTGCCGGTGCGGCACTGGATCAGCGTGCTGGACGAAGCGCTGTTGCAGGCACACCCCTGAGGAAGAGTCTCGTGCGCTATGACACTGCTTATCGTGATGTGATCACGCAGAATATGGCTCGCTTTGTTGCGACCCCAATGGAGTCCGGGGGGCTCAAGCGTGCTGCCGTGGGTTTGATCGTGACCGATGATGGCGAGGGCGGCGCGGCCCTGGTGCTGACGCGGCGGGCGACGAAGCTGAATTCGCATTCCGGGCAGTGGGCGTTGCCCGGTGGGCGCCTCGAAGACGGCGAAAGCCCGGCGCAAGCCGCGCTTCGAGAAGCGCGCGAGGAGATCAACCTTGAGCTTTCCGGCGACACCATCCTGGGTGTGCTCGATGATTACCCGACGCGGTCGGGTTACCTCATCACCCCGGTGGTGGCGTGGGCGCCGGCCGGCGCCACGATGAGCCCCAATCCGGCTGAAGTGGCACGGATTCACCTCATGGCATTGACGGTATTCAACCGGCCCGGTTCGCCAGAATTCGTGTCAATACCGGAGAGCGACCGACCGGTGGTTCGCTATCCGGTCACGGATCAGTACATCCATGCGCCCACCGCGGCGGTGCTCTACCAGTTCATGGAAGTGGCCGTGCACGGCCGCCCCACGCGCGTTTCGCACCTGGAGCAGCCGGTGTGGGCCTGGCGTTAACCTTGTTTGGGCTGAGAGCGCACTCCAAAATACTTGTCATTCCGAAGTCATCCTCCAGGGGGACTTCCTTCGGGGCGAAGACTGAGGAATCTGCTGTTGCCTTTGTTAAGCAGCAGATTCCTCACTACGTTCGGAATGACAGGGTTACCCGTTTGTAAACTTGAATTGTCTACGGACCCGCGCGCAGGCGATTGCGCGCGATGAGCATGCGGTGCACTTCCGAAGGTCCTTCCAGAATCCGCCACACGCGGATGCGGTTGGCCATGGCCTGCAGCGGCAGTTCCTTGGTCATGCCCATGGCGCCGAAGCACTGCATGGCGTTGTCGACGATGGTGGCCGACATTTCAGTGGCATAGATTTTGATCATCGACAGTTCGGATTTCAGCCGCTCGCCGTTCTTGATCCGGGTTGCGGCGTCGATGAGCATCAGGCGCAGCGCATGCATCTGCATCACGCCATCGGCGATCCACCATTGCACGGCCTGGCGCTCCGACAGCGGCACGCCGAAGGTTTTGCGCTGCGGCGCGTGGTCCACCATCATGCTGATGGCGCGTTCCGCCATGCCCAGGCACCAGGCACCCAGTTGCAATCGTCGCACCGACAGTCGTTGCTGCATCGGGCCATAACCCTGGCCTTCCTGTCCGAGCATCTGCGAGGCCGGAATGCGGCACTCTTCGAACAGCAGTTCGGAGGTGTAGGCGCCGCCGATCATCGGGATCTTGCGCACGTAGTTGAAACCCGGCGTTCCCTTGTCCACCAGAAATGCGGAAATGCCGCCCTTGGAACCCTTGCCCTTGTCGGTGGCGGCCATGACGATGCCGAAATCGGACTCGGGCACGCGGCTGATCCAGATCTTGCGGCCGTTGATCACGTAGTCGTCGCCGTCGCGTCGCGCCGTCGTGGACATCGCCGACGGGTCGCCGCCGGCACCGGGTTCGGAGATGGCGATGAAGGATTTTTTCTCGCCGCGCGCATAGGGCTCGAGGTATTTTTTGCGTTGCTCCGGCGTCGCCGTCATCATCAGCATGGCAAGGTTGGGCGAATCGGGCAGCGGCTTGTAGGGGGTGATGGTCTTGCCCAGCTCGATGTGGATCGCGAGCATGACGTCGGGGGGGAGGTCCGATCCGCCAAATTCCTCAGGACTGTCCAGCCCCCACAGGCCAAGCGCCTGCGACTTGCGATTGAGCAGGTCTTCGTGTTCCGGGCTCAGCGTCAGACCTTCGCCGCGCGCTTCACGCGCCAGGACATCGGCCTCCAGCGGCATCAGATCCTCGTTGACGAAGCGGATGACGACATCGCGGATCATGCGATGTTCTTCACTTTGCAAGAATTCCATTTTCGTTCCTTGTTATTCAGGTGTGGGAAGTATAACTGCCGGTGGGGGCGTGGTGGTTTTGTATGCTGGAAGGGTGAAATTTCAAGGGGCCTACGCTTGAAGATGGCCGACTGGTGAGGGTTTACGGGCGTTTTTGCGTGAATGCTGCCCACCTCCCTAACCCTCCCCCGCGCTTCACGCAAGGGCGGGGAGTCGATTGGCTGAATGAATGGGACAAAATGGCTTCGATGGCTATACCTTCGATGGCTATACTGAAGCCACTCCCGATTCATGATTGAGGCGCGCCATGTCTTGCTCCACTTTGCGCAGCGCCGATGGTGATCGTGGCGGCGGGGCGGAAGTGGCAAGTCACTAGAGGCATTGGTGCTTGAAGATGCCCGCCCAGAGCGGGTCTTGGGGCAATTGCCGCCTTCGGATGCGCGTCAACAATAGGTCAACACAATGAATGAAGCAGCCAAGCCCAAAGGCAAGGTCACGCAATTCCGCCGCCTGATCCGCTATCTGCTGCCGTATCGGGCGCGCATTGCCGGGGCGCTGCTGGCGTTGCTGGTGGCCTCCGGCTGCGTGCTGGCGCTGGGGCAGGGTCTGCGGCGTGTCATTGACGGCGGCTTCGGGTCGGGTGATCCGCATCTGCTCGATGCGGCGCTGGCCGGTGTGGTGACCGTGGCCGTGATCCTGGCGTGCGCCACCTGGGCGCGCTTCTACCTGATGATGAGCACCGGCGAACGCGTGGTGGCGGATTTGCGCAAAGCCGTGTTCAGCCATGTGCTGGAACTGTCGCCGGCGTTTTTTGATGCGACGCGCACCGGCGAGATCGTGTCGCGCCTGACCAACGACACCACCGAGATCCAGGCGGTGATCGGCTTTGGCGTGTCCATGTTCCTGCGCAACCTGTTGATGACGACTGGAGCCCTGGTTCTGCTGTTCATCACCAGCCTGAAGCTGGCCTTGCTGATCGTGCTGGGGGTACCGGCCATCATCGTGCCGATCCTGGTGATTGGTCGGCGGGTGCGGCAATTGTCGCGCACTGTGCAGGACCGCGTGGCGGATGTCTCCGCGCATATCGACGAATCCATCCACGAAATCCGCACCGTGCAGGCCTATGCGCATGAAGATGCGGACCGCGCCTTGTTCTTCCGGCGCGTGGAGGAAACCTATGGCACCGGCATCCATCGTATCCGGATCAAGGCCTGGCTGATTTCGCTGGTCATGCTGATCGGCTTTTCCGCCGTGGGCGGCATATTGTGGATCGGCGGCCATGATGTGTTTGCCGGCAAGCTGACTGCGGGTGAACTGTCGGCATTCGTGTTCTATGCCGCGGTGGTTGCCACCGGCGCGGGCACCGTGTCGGAAGTCTGGGGCGAGTTGCAGCGCGCGGCGGGCGCCACCGAGCGGTTGATGGAGTTGCTCGAAACGCAGGCGGTTATCGCCGCACCGGCGCACTCGCTCTCGTTGACGTTGCCGGCACGCGCGGCCGGGACGGTGCGCTTTGACAATGTCAGTTTTAATTATCCGTCGCGGCCGGACCCCGACAATGCGGCGCTGAGCGGCTTTTCACTTTCGATTGCACCGGGCGAGCGCGTGGCGCTGGTCGGGCCCTCCGGTGCGGGGAAGTCCACGCTGCTCGCCTTGTTGTTGCGCTTCTATGACCCGCAGTCGGGAAGTGTGCTGATCGATGGCATTGATATCGCCCGGTGCGACCCGTGTGAACTGAGAAAACAGCTGGCGCTGGTGCCGCAGGATCCGGTGATCTTCGCCGCCAGCGTCACCGACAATGTGCGCTATGGCCGGCCCGCGGCGAGCGATGCCGAGGTGCGCGCGGCGTGCGAGGCGGCGCATGCGCTGGAGTTCATCGCCCGCCTGCCGCAGGGATTCGATACGAATCTGGGCGAGCGCGGTATCAAGCTCTCCGGCGGGCAGCGCCAGCGCCTGTCGATTGCGCGGGCATTGCTGGCCGACCGCGCCATCCTGCTGCTGGATGAAGCGACCAGCTCGCTGGACGCGCAAAGCGAGCGCCAGGTGGCGCTGGCGCTGGAGCGCCTGATGCGCGGGCGCACCTCGCTGGTGATCGCGCATCGTCTGGCCACGGTGCAGCACGCCGATCGCATTGTGGTCCTTGATCACGGCCGCCTGCATTCCATCGGAACTCACGCCGAACTGATGCGGCAGGACGGCTTGTATTCCCATCTGGCTCGTTTGCAGTTCATTCCCGAAGTCCAGCCGGCGGCGCTATAGGCGCACACCAGGATTATGCTTTCGCCTCAATTTGAGGATATACATTGGCTGGGGACTGATTTGCCTGCAGGACTGGCATGGATCGTGCCCTTCTCCTGCAGATCTCTGGAGGTGCTCCGCAGCAGTTTGCCTTGATCCATATCAAGAATGGCGCCGTCTCTGTTGGTACGATCGACACTCAGATTTGTCCAATTCATGATGATCGTACAGGAAGCGCAAGAGCGTATTTGGGGTGGGTAGCAGCGGCATTTTTGCGGCGTGCCCGGGGGTACGGTATCATCGCGGCCAGCGGTTTACAGATCTTTCCCCAATTGGACACGACATAACAAGTGGGGCTTGTACCTCCTTGAATCCCCTGCCACAGACCATAAAGGAATAACAATGCAGATCGGCATTCCGGCCGAAACGAGGGTGGGCGAGACGCGTGTCGCGGCAACGCCCGAAACTATCAAGAAGCTCATCGTCGGCAAGCACGCGGTGCTGGTGCAATCCGGGGCCGGTGTTGCCGCCAGCATCCCCGATGCCGATTTTCAGGCGGCCGGCGCAGAAATCGTGACGACCGCCGCAGATGTCTATCAGCGCGCGGAACTGGTGCTGAAGGTTCGCGGGCCTCAGGTCGATGAGATTGCGCAGCTGAAAAAAGACCAGGTGCTGATCGGCATACTCAATCGCTTCGATACGGCTGGCCTGGCGGCGCTGGCAAAGCAGGGTGTGACCGGCTTTGCCCTGGAAGCGGCCCCACGTATCAGTCGTGCGCAGTCCATGGACGTATTGTCGTCGCAGGCCAATATCGGCGGCTACAAGGCGATCATCACCGCGGCGGGCTACTACGGCCGGCTGTTCCCGATGATGATGACCGCAGCCGGCACCATCAAGGCCGCGCGCGTGGTCATCATGGGCGTGGGCGTTGCGGGCCTGCAGGCCATTGCCACGGCGAAACGCCTGGGCGCGGTGGTCGAGGCGACCGATGTGCGGCCTGACACCAAGGAGCAGGTCGAGTCCCTGGGCGCCAAGTTCATTGAAGTGCCGCTGACCGACGAGGAAAAGGAACTGGCCAAGGGCGCCGGCGGTTATGCCCGCGAGATGGGCGATGAATACAAAAAACGCCAGGCGGCGCTGATTGCCGAGCGTATCAAGGTAGCCGACATTGTCATCACCACCGCGCTGATTCCGGGACGCCCGGCACCGGTGCTGGTCACCGAAGACATGGTGAAGAGCATGCGGCCCGGATCGGTCATTGTCGATATGGCTGCCGAACAGGGCGGCAATTGCCCGCTGTCCGAGGCGGACAAGGTGGTGGTCAAGCATGGTGTCACCATCGTCGGACACACCAATTTTCCGGCCATGGTTGCAGCCGATTCATCGGCGTTGTATGCGCGCAATCTGCTCGATTTTCTGAAGCTGATTGTCGACAAGGAAGGCAAGCTCGCCATCAATCGCGAGGATGAGATCGTCGCGGCCTGCCTGATGACCTTCGGCGGCGAACTCGAACCGAAACAGGGGAAATAGCAATGGAATTGACGGTTGATCCAACCATTAGTTTTCTGACGGTGTTCGTGCTGGCGATCTTCGTCGGCTATCAGGTCGTGTGGAATGTGACGCCGGCGCTGCATACGCCATTGATGTCGGTGACCAACGCCATCTCCGGCATCATCCTGGTAGGGGCGATGCTGGCCGCGGGGCCGGTTGAAACGGACTGGGGCGCCTGGCTGGGCGGGATTGCCGTGGCGCTCGCCTCCATCAATGTGTTTGGCGGATTCCTGGTCAGCCAGCGCATGCTCGAGATGTTCAAGAAAAAAGAGAAAAAGGGAGCGGCATAAATGTCAGCGAACGCAGTTGCACTCTCTTACCTGGTCGCCTCCGTATTCTTCATTCTGGCGCTGAAGGGGCTGTCCTCGCCGCTGTCGGCGCGGCGCGGCAACCTGTTCGGCATGCTGGGCATGACGCTGGCTGTGTTGACCACACTCACGCAGACCCCGAATTTCGGCATGATCATCGCCGGCATCGCGGTGGGCGGCGTGATCGGAACGATCATCGCGCGCCGCGTGCAGATGACCGCCATGCCGGAACTGGTGGCCTTCATGCACTCGCTGGTGGGGCTTGCTGCCGTGTTCATCGCCATCTCGGCGGTGAACAATCCGGTGGCTTTCCATCTGCATGTGCCGCTGCCAACCGGCAACAAGCTGGAACTGTTCCTCGGCAGCTTCATCGGTGCCATGACCTGGTCAGGTTCGGTGATCGCCTTCATGAAGCTCTCCGGCCGCATGAGTGGCGCACCCATCACCTTCCCGGGGCAGCATCTGGTGAATCTGGCGATCTTCATCGTGATGATCGGCTTCGGGATGTGGTTCTTCCTTGACGCGCAGACCAACTGGATGGCGTTCAGTCTGATGATTGGCCTTGCCTTCATCCTCGGCTTCCTGATCATCATCCCGATCGGCGGTGCCGACATGCCGGTGGTGATCTCGATGCTGAACAGCTACTCGGGCTGGGCGGCGGCGGGCATCGGCTTTTCGCTCAACAACACCATGCTGATCATTGCCGGCTCGCTGGTGGGGTCTTCGGGTGCGATCCTCTCCTACATCATGTGCAAGGCGATGAACCGGCCGTTCCTGTCGGTGATCCTCGGCGGTTTTGGCGCCGAGAGCGGCGCTGTAGCAGCCGGCGATGGTACGCAGAAGACGCATCGCAGCGGCAGCTCCGACGATGCCGCCTTCATGTTGTCCAATGCCGACAGCGTCATCATTGTGCCGGGCTATGGCCTGGCGGTGGCGCGCGCCCAGCACGCGGTGAAGGAAATGGCGCACAAGCTCACCGAGAAGGGCATCAAAGTACGCTATGCCATCCATCCGGTGGCGGGTCGCATGCCCGGCCACATGAACGTGCTGCTCGCCGAGGCCGAAGTGCCCTACGACCAGGTGTTCGAGATGGAGGACATCAACAGCGAATTTGGCAACACCGACGTGGTGCTGGTGCTGGGTGCCAACGACGTGGTCAATCCGCTGGCGCACGAGAAGGGCAGCCCGATCTACGGCATGCCGATTCTTGATGTCAGCAAGGCGCGCACCGTGCTCGTGAACAAGCGCTCCATGGCCTCGGGCTACGCCGGCCTGGACAACCCGCTCTTCTACATGGACAAGACCATGATGGTGTTTGGCGATGCCAAGAAGGTGATCGAGGATATTGTAAAGGCCCTCGAGTGAGCAGCCGACAGTGAGGTCTTTAGTGCTTGTGAGACTGTTCGGAGGCGGCCTCGAATAGGCGCACTGACCTAATCATGACCATCGGCCGCTCCGACGAATCACGCAAGAACATCCTGGGGCGGATCCGCAAGGCGCAGGGGCGTGCCGTACGTCCTTCCCAGGCTGAACTGGAAGCGGTCGATACCTACCTGAACGCGCGGCCGCGCGGCCCCTTGGCATCGGTTGACGCGGCGCTTGTCACGCACTTCCGCGCTCGCGCCGAAGCCATGCAAAGTACCACTGAAGCCGTGGAGTCGATGGCTGACGTGCCTGCCGCGATTGCACGCTATCTTCAGTCTCAGCGTGTGCCGGCCACCGGTTGTATCTGGCCATCCCTGTTCAATCGGCCTGACCTGGACTGGACGGCCGCAGGTATTGCAGTTGAGCCGCGGGCGGCCAGGGACGAAGACCGGATCGGCATCAGCGGCGCGTTCGCCGCCATCGCGGAGACCGGCACACTGATGGTGTTGTCCGGTGCTGACACGCCCTCTTCGGTCAGCCTGCTGCCCGAGACGCATATCGCGATACTGCCACAGAGTCGCATTGTGTCGCACATGGAGGCCGCCTGGGATTTGTTGCGGGCCGAATGCGGGCATCCTCCGCGGGCGGTGAACTTCATTTCCGGGCCGTCGCGTACTGGCGATATCGAGCAGACCATTGTCATCGGCGCGCACGGGCCCTCCCTCGTGCATATCGTCATCGTTCGTGGCTGAGTTACTGGCCGAGAAAATATTGATATCAATTTCACTGAAGTTGATAGATTTTTTAAAACTTTAGGTAATTATTAATATCAACCATCCCGGCACTGCTGGAGAATCGGCATGCTGCGGCGATGCGGGTTATCCTGAAAGTCTTTTCCGCATACCGGCATTCGCTTCATGTTCAACTATCTGCAATCGCGCATTCGCGGTACCGCCAGCGCGGGCCTGGGGGAACCACCAGCCGGGCTGATCGGCTTTTACTGGCATTTCGTGCGGCAGACCAGGAGCTGGTATGCGCTGATGTTCGTGACCAGCCTCGCCGTTGCCCTGATCGATACCGCGATTCCGGTGTTCATTGGCAAACTCGTGTCCTTGATGGAAGCGAGCGATCGCCAGGCCGCGCTGGCGCAACAGTCGACCATGCTGATATCGATGGTGGTGCTGATTCTGCTGATTCGCCCGCTGGTGATGTTTGCCGACATGGTGATTCGTCAGAATGTGCTGATTCCCGGCGCCACCAATCTGATCCGCTGGCAGAGCCACTGGCATGTGGTGCGTCAGGGGCTGTCATTTTTCCAGAATGATTTCGCCGGGCGCATTGCCAACCGTGTGATGCAGACTGCCAACGCCTTGCGCGAAAGCGTCATGGCGAGCATCCGCGCGGTCTGGTACATCGCGGCCTATGGCATCAGCGCGCTGGCGCTGATGGCGGTGTCGGACTGGCGCCTGGGCATTCCCACACTGCTGTGGTTCGTTGCCTACCTTTTCTATCTGCGGCACTTCGTGCCACGCATGCGCGATCTGGCCAGGGTGAGTTCCGAGGTTCGCTCGCTGGTCATGGCGCGGGTGGTGGACAGCTACACCAACATTCTCACGGTGAAACTGTTCGCGCGACTCGATGATGAAGACGCCTATGTGCGTGAGGTGATCGACGAGCACCAGGCGGCCATCGGCGCCCACATGCGGCTGATTTCGCAGTTCATGTTCTGTCTGTCGGCGATGAATGCCGCGCTCCTGACCAGCACCGCCGCCATCGGCATCTGGCTGTGGGCGCAAGGCGAGGTCAGTGCGGGTGTGGTGGCCACGGCCTTGCCGCTGGCGTGGCAGATCGCCAACGTGGCGGGCTGGGTCAGCTGGGAAGTGACCGCCATCTTCGAGAACATCGGCGTGGTGCAGGAGGGCATGCAGACTATCGCCGTGCCGCACAGCGGCATCGACCGATCCGGCGCCCGCAAGCTGGAAGTGTCGCGCGGCGAGATTCGGTTCGAAAATGTCTTGTTCGGTTATGGCCGGCGTGATGCGCCCCCGGTGCTGGATCAGCTGAACTTCACCATCCGTCCGGGTGAGCGGATTGGGCTGGTGGGGCGCTCGGGTGCCGGAAAGTCCACGCTGGTGAATCTGCTGCTGCGCTTCTACGAATTGGAGCAGGGCCGCATTCTGATTGACGGACAGGATGTGGCCGAAGTCACCCAGGAAAGCCTGCGCGCAGCCATCGGCATGGTGACGCAGGACACGTCGCTCCTGCATCGCTCCATCGCTGCCAATATCCGCTATGGCCGACCCGGCGCCAGCGATGAGGCGGTGCGCTCTGCTGCACAGAAGGCCCAGGCGCATGACTTCATCGTCGGGTTGCAGGACTGGAAGGAACGCAATGGCTACGACGCTCATGTCGGCGAGCGCGGCGTTAAACTCTCCGGCGGCCAGCGTCAGCGCGTGGCCATGGCCAGAGTCATCCTGAAGGACGCGCCCATCCTGGTGCTGGACGAAGCGACGTCGGCGCTCGACAGCGAAGTGGAACTGGCTATTCAGGAGCAGTTGCTCGGATTGATGGAAGGCAAGACGGTGATCGCGATTGCGCATCGCCTCTCTACCATCGCGCGCATGGACCGACTGATCGTGCTGGATGCCGGCCGCATCGTCGAGCAGGGTTCGCACGAGGAACTGCTGCGCCTGGGCGGACATTACGAGCGGCTGTGGCGGCATCAGTCCGGCGGATTCCTGGCGCATGAAATCGTGCAGACTGAAACCGCCATTGATGCGGACAGCGGCGACGAGTCGCCACCTGACGGGGGGCATGCCGAACCCGTGCATGAGGCCGGCAGCGACGATGCCCTTGTCGTGACGCGGGCCTGAGGTTAACGAGCGAGGCAGGACCGGTGCCGTTCTTGGTATAGTGGAAAATGCCTGCGCAGAAGGAAAAGGAGCACGCCATGAATTGGGAAAGCGCCCTGACAATGTCGCCGGATGAAATGATGGCCATGATCCTTAACATGGGGACGGCCGGCGTGGTCTGGATGATCATTTTTACCATCATCCTGTCGCTGCCGCCGGTGCTTGTTCTGCTATCGAAGCGATCAAGCGGCGGCGCCAAGTTCGGCTGGTTCATGCTGACCAGCCTGTTTTCCTGGCTGGCCTATGTGCTGTTTCTGGTCTTCACGCGGCCGCCGGCGAACGGCGGCGTGGAAGTGAATGGTGCCGTCGACAATTGAATTTATATTAAGATCAATATTCAATAATCTGCATCATTCATTCTGAGTTTTCGATATTATTGTTATCAATATGATCCTGAGTATCCCGATCGATTTCATCCTGTTCGCACTGACGCTGGCTGGCGTCGCGGTCTTTCACAAGCACACGCTGCGCGTGGCGCTGACCGGCCTGATCGTCATATCGGCCTACAAGCTCATCTTCACCGGGTTTCGCACCGGGCCCGGTATCGCGGGCCTGGCCGCTCATCTCGCGCATGAGTGGGTGATCCTTGCCAACCTGCTCGGCCTGCTGCTCGGCTTTGCCTTGTTGTCGCGGCATTTCGAGGACAGCGAAGTACCGAAAGTGCTGCCCCGATATCTGCCGGACGACTGGAAGGGCGGCTTCGTGCTGCTGTTGATGGTGTTCGTGCTGTCGTCGTTTCTCGACAATATCGCGGCCGCGTTGATTGGCGGTGCCATCGCGCACACGGTATTTCGCGGCAAGGTCCACATCGGTTACCTGGCGGGTATCGTCGCGGCGTCCAATGCCGGTGGCTCGGGCAGCGTCGTCGGAGATACTACGACCACCATGATGTGGATTGATGGCGTTGATCCGCAGGATGTGCTGCACGCCTATGTGGCGGCCGGGGTGGCGGTGGTGGTGTGCGGGATTCCGGCGGCGCTGCAGCAGCACCGATACTCGCCGATGCTCAAGGACGAACCGGCCGGCACGCGTGTTGATTGGACACGCGTGGGCATCGTGGCCTTTATCCTGCTGGCGGCGATTGTCGTGAATGTCGTGGTCAATACGCACTTTGCCGCGCTGTCGGATCACTTTCCGTTCCTGGGGGTGGCGGTGTGGGTGGCGATACTGTTGTCGGCGCCGCTGAGAAGACCCGCATGGAACTTGTTGCCGGAGGCATTCAAGGGCACGCTCTTCCTGTTATCCCTGGTGACGATCGCATCGATGATGCCGGTGGCGCATTTGCCGCAAGCGTCATGGCATAGCGCGTTTGGGCTGGGGTTTGTCTCCGCCGTGTTCGACAATATTCCGCTGACGGCCCTCGCGCTGAAGCAGGGGGGATACGATTGGGGCGTGCTGGCCTATGCGGTGGGATTCGGCGGGTCCATGATCTGGTTCGGCTCGTCAGCCGGTGTGGCACTGACCAATCTGTATCCGCAAGCGCGCTCGGTGGGCTTGTGGCTGCGTCATGGCTGGCATGTTGCGCTTGCCTATGTGCTGGGCTTTGCCGCACTCATGCTGGTGATGGGCTGGGAGCCGCACGAGCCGCATAAGGAAGGCAGGGAAGCCAAGGAAGGACATGCAGCCGTGACCACCACGCCGGCGACATCGGCAGCGACGGTATCCGCGCTGCCACCTCATGCAACGAAGGCCAATTGATACCCGCAGGTACCCATGAATAAAACGCGCATCCTAGTGACTCGTACCGTATTCGATGAAGTGGTCTCGGACCTGCGAGGGGAATTCGACGTCGAGATGGGCGCGGTCGAACCTTATTCGACCGAGGAGTTGCGCCGACGGGCATCCGACAAGGTGGCATTGCTGGTGTGGGCTGACCGCATCGATGTTGCTCTGCTGGATTCAGCGCCAGGTCTGAGGGCGGTGTGCAATATGATGGTCGGTTACAACAATATTGATATTGCCGCGTGCACCGAGCGGGGCATTCTCGCGACCAATACTCCCGGTGTGCTTGACGATACGACCGCCGACATGACCTGGGCGCTGCTGCTGGCGGCGGCCCGCCGGGTGACTGAGTCGGAGCGCTGGCTGCGCGCCGGTCACTGGAAGGGCATGCCGTTTACCGGGATGCTTGGCCATGACGTTCACCATGCCACGCTGGGCATACTCGGCATGGGGCGCATCGGACGGGCGGTGGCGCGTCGCGCCGCCGGCTTTGACATGAACGTGATTTATCACAATCGTACCCGTCTGGATCCCGCGCTTGAGCAGGCGGTCGGGGCGCGCTATGTCAGTTTCCATGAGTTGCTGGCGGAGTCCGATTTTCTCAGCCTGAACCTTCCTTATGCGCCGGAGAATCATCATCTGATCGGCGCGGCGGAACTGGCCCGCATGAAGCACAGCGCCATTATTGTGAATGTTGCGCGCGGTGGCATCATCGATGACGGAGCATTGATCGAAGCGCTCAGAGATCGGCGCATTGCCGGCGCGGGCCTGGATGTGTATGAAGGCGAGCCGGATTTTCATCGTGGATTCCTGGAACTGGACAACGTGGCGCTGGCCCCTCATCTGGGCAGTGCCAGCCACGCAACGCGTCTGGCCATGGCGCGCCTGGCGGTCAGCAACATGAGGGCCGCGCTGGCAGGAGAGCGCCCGCCCTGCCTCATCAATTCCGATGCCTGGGAGCAACGCCGGCAGGTTTGAGCAGCCGGGCTTGCCGCCGCTAGCTGGTGTTCAGGAACGGGTATTCAGGAACCGGAGGCGCGCTGATAAATGGTGGCGACCGCGGTGGTCGGGTTGCCCTCGAAGTCTGTCCAGCAATGCCGATCGAAGTCATACAGCTTGCATTGGCGCATGGTGTCCCGCAGCCAGCGCAGCGAAAACCTCGACACAACCGCACGCTCCCCCAGCAATTCATTCATGCGCTGCTGAGCCGCTGCGTAGCGGTAACAGGGTACCCGCGGATGAACATGGTGGACGGCATGGTGATAGACGTTATGCACTGCAATCGAGAACAGGCGCGGAAACACCAGATCAACCGATAAATACTCCTGCCGTGCGAACTCCTCCCGCTCAACCGGTTGCTGGAACCACGGCAACCTCGGGTCAGTGTGCTGGGTGTACAGCGTGAAGGCCATCAGGCTCATCCACAGGTAAAACGGCAGGACGAATCCCAGCATGACCGCGGTGAGTGCATCCACCGGCGCATACAGCGGCGCACTGAGCAGCAGGCCGAACAGACCGGTCAGATAGGTGAGCAGAAAGGCGAAATGACGCCATGCCGACTTGCGATAGCGCTGCGGCAGGAAGACACGCGGGAAGAACTTCACCTGCCACCAGCGGTGGAAGGTGTAATAGATGCCGAAGCTAAGCCCGAAGCCGTGGCTGCGGTAAAAACGCTCTCGCCATTGCTTCCAGCCTGGCAGCGCATCGAACTGCGCTTTTGACAGCGGCAGGTAGGAATCCGGGTGGTCCGAGTTGACGTTGGGGTGGTGCAGCATGTGGTGGTCGTATATCCACAACCGGTAATTGAACAGGCAGGGCATGAAAGACAGTACTGCCAGCAGCCAGTTCAGCCCGGCCGATCGCGTCAGGCTGCCATGCGCCGCGTCATGCGCCAGCGTTGCCAGTCCGGACATCTTGATGCCGGAAAGGCAACCCGCGGCAATCTTCATCCACAGGTCGGGGAGGAATATGACTCCCAGAATGCCGGCCCAATACAAGCCGAAGTCGCCCAGGAATAGCGCGACGCCGCGCCAGGTGCTGGAAACGGCGTAGGTATTCATTTCCTGTACCAGGGCACGATGGGAAATCGGCTGCGCCTGCGTATTCAACGCAGCCTTCTGGGACGCAGCCTGCGGGGATGAAGCCGGCTGCGCACAGGCGAAATCCGACCGTTGTGCCCGGTGGGCGTCGTCCTGAACCGCGTCCGAAATCTCTTGTGATGCGGCACTGTTCATCCACAACCTCCCTGTAGCCGTTGATCGGTGCCATCAGTACCTCGTGTGGATGAATTATGACATTGGCAAGTCGGGGGGCCAAATCGACGTTCAGGTCACAGGGAGCGCCAATCGCAGGTTCTGCACGGGCTGATTTCTAGACCCCGTGCTCAGGTGCATCCTGGACAGCCTGCCGGCCAGCCTTTCCGTGCCATGTCCTTTCCGATAACATGCAGTCCTCGTGAAAAAGACCACATTCCCCTCTCCGCAAGACGCTGAATCCGCTTTCTATGAAGCGCTGCAGGGCGCTGATCTGGATGCCATGATGGAGGTATGGGCCGATGACGAGGAAATCGTCTGCGTGCACCCCGGCGGCGAACGCCTGGTTGGTTACGACGCCGTGCGCTCCGGCTGGGCGGCGATTGCCTCTTCCGGGCGGCGTCTCAGAGTCCAGCAGTCGGATCTAACGGTAGTTAGCGGCATGATGGTGACGGTGCACAGCCTGCAGGAACATATTAGCGTACAGGGTCAGGGGGGGGCGCCGGTTGCGGTCGTCGCCACCAACATCTATCAGCGTACCGGCAATGGCTGGCGCATGATTGTTCATCATGCTTCGGCACTGCCCCAGGGCAACCGGCCTTCGCAACAGGCGCCTGGCGACCCCAAGGTCCTGCACTGAGGGTACGCTGAGCGAGTTTCGTGCCCCCTGGTGGCTGAGGAATCGCCACTTCCAGACCATCTATGCGTCATTGCGCGGACGGATGGCGCGCGCACCACGCTACCGGCGCGAGCGCTGGGAGTCGCCGGACGGTGATTTTGTGGACGTGGATTTCCTCGATCATCCCAGCCAGGCACCCATGCTTGTGCTGTTTCATGGCCTGGAGGGCAATTCGGCGAGCCATTATTCTGTCGCAATTGCCCGTGAGACGGCGCGGCGTGGCTGGCGCTTTGCCGTGCCGCATTTCCGTGGTTGCTCCGGTGAAATGAATCGATTGCCGCGTGCCTATCATTCCGGGGATAGCGGGGAGATCGCCTGGCTGCTGACGCGATTCCGGGCGGCTGCCGGCGCAGCGCCCTTGTATGCGATTGGAATCTCGCTGGGCGGAAATGCCCTTTTGAAATGGCTGGGCGAAAGTGGAGATCACGCCCGCGCAATCGTCACTGCGGCGGCGGCGATTTGCGCACCGCTGGATGTGCGTCTATCCGGTGATGCGCTGGGCGTCGGCTTCAATCGTCTTTATACGAGCCTGTTTCTCGCCACCATGAAGTCCAAGAGCGCGGCAAAGCTGGCACGCCACGCAGGCATTTTTGACGGCGCTGCCATGCTGCGCTCGCGAACATTGCGGGAGTTTGACAACGTGGTCACTGCGCCGCTGCACGGGTTTCGTGATACCGATGATTACTGGGAGCGCGCCAGCGCGAGGCCGCTGCTGACCAGTATCGGCGTGCCCACGCTATTGATCAACGCGCTTGACGATCCATTCGTGCCGAATGCAGCGTTGCCTGATGTGCATGCGCTGCCGGCGTGTGTGTCCACCGATTTTCCCAGTCATGGAGGGCATGTCGGCTTTATCAGCGGGGCTTTTCCAGGGACGTTTGAATGGTTGCCGAAACGGGTTTGTGACTATTTCGAAAATCATTGTCAGCGCGGCATGGACGGGTGAACGATACACCATGGCATTTCCTGACTGACTGCCTCCTGATCCATGCGCCCTCACTGCTAGAATTGGTTCGGCATTTCCAACCATCAACCATCAACCGGGTAACCATTAATGACTCCCCCCGCCTATATTCCTGCGGCCGAGATTTTCAAGGCCTACGACATCCGCGGTATTGTCGGCCGCACCTTGACTGAGGACGGCGTGCGGCTGATCGGCCGTGCGCTGGGGACTGAGGCGATCGCGCGTGGCCAGAAGGCCATTGCTGTCGGCCGGGACGGCCGCTTGTCCGGACCCGCCCTGGCGAATGCGTTGGGTGAAGGGCTGTCGAGCAGCGGCGTGGATGTCATCGACATCGGCATGGTGGCGACACCGATGAGCTATTTCGCCGCCCATCATCTGGGCTGCGGCAGCGCCGTGTCGGTCACTGGCAGCCACAATCCTCCCGACTATAACGGACTGAAGATGGTGCTCGGCGGCACCACGCTGTCCGGCGAGGATATTCAGCAATTGCGCTCGCGCATTGAACGCGGCGATCTTGCCAGCGGCAACGGCAGTCGATCGGTGGCCGATGTGCGCCAAGCCTATCTTGATCGCATCGTGTCCGATGTAAAGCTGGCGCGCCCGATGCGCATTGCCATCGATTGCGGCAATGGCGTGGCCGGTGCCACCGCGGCGGAATTGTTTCGCCGGCTCGGATGTGACGTAACGGAACTCTTCTGCGAAGTCGATGGTGCCTTCCCCAACCATCATCCGGATCCATCGCAGCCCAAGAATCTCGTGGACCTGATCGCGGCGGTGCAGAAAGGAAATCTTGAACTGGGCCTGGCTTTTGACGGTGATGGCGATCGGCTTGGCGTGATTACGCGGAGCGGTCTCATCATCTATCCGGATCGGCAATTGATGCTGTTCGCCAGGGACGTGTTGTCACGCTGTCCGGGCGCTGAAATCATCTATGACGTGAAATGCACGCGACAACTGGCGCCCTGGATCAGGCGTTTCGGCGGGGTTCCCAGCATGTGGAAGACCGGCCATTCGCTGATCAAGAGTCGCATGAAGGAGCGCCAGGCACCGCTGGCCGGCGAAATGAGCGGCCATATGTTTTTCGGTGAACGCTGGTACTCCTTTGATGATGCGCAGTATGCCGGTGCCCGTCTGCTGGAGATTCTGTCGCGGGAAGCCGATCCTTCAGCGCTGCTCGAGGGCTTGCCCGACGCGATCAGCACGCCGGAATTGCACCTGGAACTGGCCGAGGGCGAGCCACACCGACTGATTGCCGGATTGCAGCAACAGGCCAAATTTCCCGGAGCGGTCGACATCATTACGCTGGATGGC
This sequence comes from Betaproteobacteria bacterium, assembly GCA_947479645.1. Lineage (GTDB taxonomy): Bacteria > Pseudomonadota > Gammaproteobacteria > Burkholderiales > SG8-39 > CAIYPG01. The sequence goes on from CANKAJ010000007.1 coordinate 25,028, forward strand.
TTGCGCGTGGAGTATGCCGACGGCTTTGGTCTTGCGCGTGCATCGAACACCACGCCGGTGGTGGTGCTGCGCTTTGAGGCCGACGATGCCGCGGCTCTGGCGCGAATCCAGGACGTGTTCCGTCAGGTGTTGCTGGCGGCCAAGCCTGGCGCCGTATTGCCGTTCTGACGCTGTCAATTAAAAGCGCCCGGTACTGCAGGGCGTTTTTTCGTAGTTCTGCCGTGGCGAGTCTACTTCCTGACGGCCTGCTTGTCGTGCTTTTCGTGCGCGATGGCGCGGCTGTTGCGATTGGCTTCACGCTGCAGGCGTTCTCTCTCCTGCGGAGTGACAACGCCGTCTGCCTTGGCTTTGGCTTCATTGGCCTGCAGCCGGGCCTGGCCTTTTTCCAGCCGTGCTGCTTCGCGAGGCGTAAGCTGGCCGGACTGCACTCCCTGATCGATGCGGCGTTGCTGGTTGGCTTCGCGCTTGTCGAGGTTGGGTGTGGCGGGCGCCTGCGCAAATGCGGGCAGGGTCATTACGCCAAACAGGATGACGGAAACAAGGTTGGAAGACTTACGCATGATTACTCTCCTTTTGAGGCGGACAATTTTCAGGGCGTTCCCTGTGGTCATATTAACGATGGGGATGCAGTTACTGTTGACGCTCAAGTGTAAGGGTTTGTAAATGCGTGCTTGTAAATGCAGCCTGGCTCAGGCGATCCGAATGACCAAGGTCATACGAGCCCGGCGGCAAAATCAGGGCTGATGATGTCCAGCCTGTCGGTGAAAATGGCATCCACGTTCCATGCAAACATCCTTCGCGCAGTCGCGGCATCATTGACTGTCCAGGCGGCGATGGCATAGCCGGCATTGTGCACGTCGCGCACGATGTCCGCCGTGATGTGTTTGGCGTTGCAATGCAGTGACACGCATTCGAGCGCCTGCAATTGCATTCGCCAGTCGGGCGGCAGGTTGTCAATCAGCAGTCCCCGCGGCAATTCCGGTGCGGCATGACGGGCGGCATCGAGGGCCGCTGGCTGAAATGACGATAGCAGTGGTGGGCGCGGCGCGCCGCACCACAAACGCTGCGCCAGCAGCGCGCCGAGGCGTCCCGTGTCGACTTCATGACCACTGGCTGGTTTGATTTCGACATTGGCCCAGACACCCAGCGCAGCGCACAAGTTGGCTGCCGCTTCTAAGGTGGGTACCGGTTCATGCGCAAAGGCTGAGCTGAACCAGCTTCCCGCATTCAATTCGGCCAGCAATCGCATCGGTGTGTCGGCGACGCGGCCGTGGCCGTTGGTGGTGCGCTCGAGCGTCTCGTCATGGATCAGTACCGGCACCCCATCCTGGCTGAGCATGACATCGAATTCCACGCCGTGAAACCCGAGCGAGTGGCCTTTGCGAATGGCGGACAGGGTGTTTTCAGGTGCGAATTGGCCACCGCCACGGTGCGCGATTACCCTCGGGTAGGGCCAGAAGGTCATGTCGGTGACGCTGGCGGCGAGTCTTTGCCTAGCGGCAGCCGGGACGGTCGCAGCGCTGCGGCGATGGAGGCGGGCTTTTCAGCAGGGCATTGCCGCGCTCCACCGCATCATCCAGTGCAGTTTTCGGCGTCTTGCTGCCATTCCAGACAGCATCCAGTTCCTGATCAAGGACGGCACGGATTTTTTCGTAATTGCGCAGTCGCACGCCGCGCGCAAAGCTCCCCGGCTTGATGCCGCGAAGCTGGGTGGCGGCGATCTGTGCTTCGGGGTGCTCCTTGTAATAGCCGGTCGCCTGCAGCGCTGTGTACGCACCTCGGGTGACCGGGATATAGCCGGTACCGCGGTGCCATTCGGCTGCGGCCACCGGTGAAGCAGCAAAGGCCATGAAGCGGGCGATGCCGGTGTATTCGAGCGCGGTCTTCCCTGCCATGGCCCACAGGGCGGCGCCGCCAATCAGCGTGTTATAGGGGGCATTGTTGAAGTCGTCGTAGTGGGGCAATGGGGCCATTCCCACTTTGAATTTGGCCGCATCCAGGATGCTCGACGATGCTCCCGATGAGCCGGTCAGGATGGCGCAATCACCCATGGCAAAGCGGGTTTCCCCCTCATTGCTTCGGCCGGCAGGAATGAACAGGGAGGATTTGGACCAAGCCGACAGCAGCGAGATGTGGCGGATCATCAGATGACTGTTGAAGTTCAGTTCAACGAGCCCGGCAGCAAAGCCGTTATTGCCCGAGGCGAAAGGCTGGTTGTGCCAGGCACTGACATTTTCCAGATGAACCCACGCCTGCCAACTGGTGGTGTAGGGGCAATCACTGCCGGCTGCTTGCAGCGCAATCAACACTGGCTGCAACTCGGGCCAGGTCCTGGGTGGTTTGTCCGGGTCCAGGCCTGCCTCGCGAAATGCATCGCGGTTGTAGTACATCACCGGGGTGGAACTGTTGAAGGGCAGCGCCAACAGACGGCCCGTTGCGTCGGAGTAAAACGCCGCCGCGGGAGGGAAATAATTTTCGCGATCGACGGGTATCCGGGTTTCCGCGGCGAGCTGGTACAGCGGCTTGAAGATGTTTCGCGTGGCCATCATGTCCGCCGCGCCGACTTCATACACCTGCAACATGTGCGGTGCCTTGCCGGCTCGGGCAGCTGTCATGCCGGCGGCGAAAGTGTCCTGATAGTGGCCCTGAAAAACCGGGATGACGCGGTAGCCCTGCTGCGACGCATTGAACTGTGTGGTCAGGCGCTGCAACGCGACGGCGGGTGCGCCTTCCATGGAGTGCCACAGCTGCAATTCCGTGACGGCGGGTGCGGCAGTAGCGATGGTGGAGACGAGAATGCCAAAGAGCAGTATCAGAAATCGATTCATGAAGCAGGCGCCTTCTTCTTTGGATGCAATCCATTTCGGGTTGCGTGGATTATAGTCTTGCAGTTGACTATGGACGACGATGGATATTTTCCACACATTGGCTCCGATAATGGGAATTGCCCGACTTCCTTGCTGTCCAATGCTTGCTGACTAAAGAGGAGTGCGGAGCCATGGTGGTCGACATTGCCCGAAGGATGTTCATGATTGCGCTGGTTGCAACGCTGGTGGCGTGTGCCGGGCTCGGGTCACGACCGGCACCTCCCTCGATTGAGCAAGTCCTGCAGATGGTTCGGGACAAGGTCGAAACTGCGGAAATCATCCGCCGCATGCAGGAATCAGGGGCCATCTACCGGTTTTCCGGATCGGAACTGGCACGCCTTCACGATCAGGGGGTGCCTGATCCGGTGATCGACTACATGCAGGCCACCTTGCTCGATTCGGTCCGTCGGGAGGAAGCACTGCGCGCCTTTTCCGGAACCCATTGGCCGGATCCCGCCTATATGCGAGGCGGAGCGGGGCGTGGGTACTGGTTTCCCTGATCGCAGAATAATCAGGTTTTACGTTATGTATTTGGACCGTTTTGACGTGATAATGTGCGCGGACGAATAAAATAAGTTCGCTTTGAGCGGGCAATTAACCCGCATCCGGTATGTTTTACTTTCAATATTTGACGAGGAGGCATTTATGGAAAGACGTTCATTTCTGAAAAAAGCGGGCGCCGGTCTTGCTGCTGGCGCTGCCGCTACCCCGGCCATTGCACAGACGGCCAATTTGCCCACAGTAAGCTGGCGGCTAGCCTCAAGTTTTCCCAAGAGCCTCGATACGATCTTCGGCGCGGCCGAAACGATTTCCAAGCGCGTTGCCGCAGCCACAAGCGGGAAATTCACCATCAGGGTGTTCGCCGGTGGTGAAATCGTGCCGCCGTTCTCGGTGCACACGGCGGTGCAGAACGCCACGGTGGAGTGCGCTCATACGGCGCCGTATTATTTTTTCGGCACTGATCCGACCTTCGCATTCTCCTGCGCCATCCCGTTCGGCATGAATGCCAGGCAGCAAAATGCCTGGATGTACCACGGCGGCGGCATGGAGTTGATGCGCGAGTTTTACAAGGAATACAACATCATCAACTTTCCCGCGGGGAATACCGGCGCGCAGATGGGTGGCTGGTTCCGCAAGGAGATCAAGACCGTGGCCGATCTCAAGGGACTGAAGATGCGCATTGGCGGAACGGGCGGATTGCCGTTGCAGAAACTCGGTGTGGTCCCGCAGCAGATCCCGGGCGGCGATATCTATCCGTCGCTGGAAAAAGGCACCATCGATGCCGCCGAATGGGTTGGCCCCTACGACGACGAAAAGCTCGGGTTCTACAAGGTGGCGAAGTTCTACCACTATCCGGGCTGGTGGGAAGGTGGCCCGGAACTCGATCTCTTCGTCAACATCAAGGCGTGGGAAGCCTTGCCCAAGGAGTATCAGTCCATTCTCGAGTCGGCCTGCTACGAAGCCAACATGGACATGTTGGCAAAGTACGATGCGCTGAATCCGGCGGCACTGAAGCGACTGATCGCCAATGGCGTGCAATTGCGGCCGTTTTCAAATGATGTCCTGGCTGCGTGCTACAAGGCCACCCAGGAGGTGTATGACGATATTGCCACGAAGAATGCCAAGTTCAAGAAGGTGTATGACTCATGGAAAGCATTCCTCCGCGACCAGGTGCAGTGGTTTTCCATCACGGAAAACCGCTTTGACAATTTCATGATTGCAGCGCAGCGCAGCGCGCAACGTGCGCCCGCGGCAGCAGCAGCGAAGGCTGCTCCAGCAGCCAAGAAGTAATACGTCGCCGGCAGGCGGCCACATCTGACAATCCCGCTTCGGCGGGATTTTTTTTCGACGTTGCGAGTTGGCAGGCAGGGTGTCTATTTCTTGTTCGCGGGTTCCTTTGGCGGGTCGCCGCGCATGGCGCGTTCAATGGCCTTTTGCGGATCGTCGTCATCGGCTTCCGCGCCAGTCTTGTTGGGGTCCTCGCCTGCGGCATTGCCAGACCCGGGCATCTCCTGAATTTCCGGAGGCACTTCGATCTGAATATTCTGGGTGTCGATAATCTGCTTCTTCGCCAGTCCGCTGGTGACCAGTCCGGGAAAGGCAATGACCAGTGTGACCATGAGAATCTGGATCAACACAAACGGGACTGCTCCCCAATAGATCTGGCCGGTGGTGACTCTGGGGATGAGTTTTCCGGTGACCTTGTCCACATAGTCCTTGGATGGCGCCACGCTGCGCAGGTAAAACAGCGCGAAGCCAAACGGCGGATGCATGAATGAAGTCTGCATGTTGATGGCGAGCAGAATGCCAAACCAAACGAGGTCAATCCCGAGCTTGTCAGCCACAGGCCCGAGTAGCGGCACCAGAATGAAGGACAATTCGAAAAAATCGAGAAAGAACGCCAGCACGAAGACCAGGATGTTGACCGCAATAAGAAATCCCAATTGACCGCCGGGCAGGCTGGTCAGCAAATGCTCCACCCATATGTGGCCGTCCACGCCATAGAAGGTCAGGCTGAATACACGGGCGCCCAGCAGTATGAAAACCACGAAGCAGGTCAGCCGGGCAGTTGAGTCCATGGCCTGGCGCAGCAGCGAAAATGACAGGCGACGCCGCGCGATTGCCATGATGAGGGCGCCGGTCGCGCCCATTGCGCCCCCCTCGGTGGGCGTCGCCACCCCGAGAAAGATGGTGCCCAGCACCAGGAATATCAGCGCCAGGGGCGGGATCAGCACGAAAGTCACGCGCGCCGCGAGTCGCGACAGCAGGCCCAGTTTAAGCACGTGATTGACCACCGATGCAGCAAAGGCAAAACCAACGCCCGCGGCGGTCGACACCACCAGCACAACGTCGATGGGCGCATCAGCCGGGTAATGAGTCTGGGCGAACACGACCGCAATCACCGTCGTTACGATGACGAGTGCAATGAGCGAGTTCGTGCCGCTGGCACCGTTGGGTTCCCGCAGTGTGCGTGCCTCGGGAGGCAGTGCCGGCGCCCAGTCCGGCTTGAGCACGGTAACGCCAATGGCGAACAGCACGTACAAGCCTGTCAGTGTCAGTCCCGGGATGAATGCGCCCTGGTACAGATCACCCACGGAGCGGCCGAGCTGGTCTGCCATGATGATCAGCACCAGCGATGGCGGGATGATCTGTGCCAGTGTGCCTGAGGCGGCGATGGTGCCGGATGCAAAGCGGCGGTCATATCCATAGCGCAACATGATGGGCAGTGAAATGAGACCCATGGAAATGACCGATGCGGCCACGACACCGGTTGTTGCGGCGAGCAGGGCGCCGACAAAGATCACGGCGAAGGCCAGGCCGCCACGCAGTGGTCCGAACAGCTGGCCAATGGTGTCGAGCAGATCCTCGGCCATGCCGCTGCGTTCCAGTATCAATCCCATGAAGGTAAAGAAAGGCACCGCCAGCAGGGTGTCGTTGGACATCACGCCCCAGACCCGTTCGGGCAAGGCCTGCAACAGTGAAGGTTGCAGCAATCCGAGTTCTATTCCAATCAGGCCAAAGAAAATGCCGGTTGCCGCCAGTGCGAAGGCGACCGGATACCCGATCAGCAGCATGAGTATCAGTGCGCCGAACATCAGCGGTGCCATGTTGTGGGTCAGAAATTCGATCATGCCGCTTCTCCGCGTTCACGGCGAATCGCTTCGGCGAGTTCGGCTTCGGCGTCCGGGGCAACGACCGCTTCAGCGGGATCTGCAATCAGGCCGCGCAGGAATGCAATGCGCTTGATGAGTTCGGAGCCCCCCTGCAGTATCAATAGAAAAAAACCAACCGGGACCAGCAGCCGCGCCGGCCAGACGGTCAGTCCGCCGGCATTGGTCGAGATTTCATTGTGTTGGTAGGAGTTCACAAATACCGGCCACGACAGCCACATGATGATGATGGCCATCGGAAACAGGAACAGCAGGGTGCCGAGGATATCGATCCAGGTCTGCGCTTTGCGGGACAGGCGCCCCGCGATGATATCGATGCGGATGTGCTGGTTATGCTTCAGGGTGTAACCGGAGGCCAGCAGGAAAATGGCGGAAAACAGGTACCACTGGATCTCCAGCCAGGCGTTTGAGCTCTGATTGAAGGCATACCGGAAGGTGGCATTGGTTGTACTCACGAGCACGGTCGCCAGGACCAGCCATGACACCAGGCGACCGATGCGCTCGTTCAGCCAGTCGACAGTGCGTGAAATATCAAGTAGCAATTTCAAGGGAGCCTCTCTTTGCAGGTACTGCGATCATTTTGTTCTGAAAGCCAGACCAGGGCAGGCCATCAACACCATAATAAGGCCGCTGGATTGTCCCTTACTTCGAGGGGGCTTGGCAAAACATGTCTTTCGCGTATCCTCACAGATTGGTTGAATTTTAATGGGAGTATGGATCGTGACGATGACATTCACCCCTGCCGCATTTTTCTCTGCTCTGGTGCTCGCGGCAGGCACCCTGTCCGGCGCTGCGTTTGGGCAGGCCTATCCGGCCAAGCCAGTGCGCTTCATTTACCCTTATGCCCCGGGTGGAACCACGGAATTTCTGGCAAGGCAGATTGGCACCAAGCTGCAGCAGTCCCTCGGGCAGCCGTTTCTGGTCGAGTCCAAGCCCGGTGCCGGCGGTAACGTGGGCACGGACATTGTGGTCAAATCGCCAGCCGACGGCTATACCATCCTGCTCGGCGCAAGCGGACCGCTGGCGATCAATGTCACGCTGTTCAAGGCACTGCCCTACGACCCGACTGTCGATCTGGTTCCAATCATTCATGCCGCGTCGGTGCCGCTGGTGCTGGTTTCCAATCCGTCGTTCCAGGCCAAGTCGGTAAAGGAACTGCTCGAGATGCTGAAGGCCAAGCCGGATAATTATCCTTACGCGTCGGCCGGCATTGGTACTCCGCAGCATTTGTCAGCCGAGTTATTCAAGCTGATGACCGGCGTGAAGGCGACCCATGTGCCCTATAAGGGCAGCGGGCCGGCTGTTGTTGATCTGATTGGCGGGCAGGTTCCGTTCGGTTTCGAAAGCATGCTGGTGGTGCTGTCTCAGATCAAGGGCGGAAAACTTCGCGCCATCGCCATGACGGACAGCAAACGCTCGCCATTGATACCGGACGTGCCGACCGTGGCCGAGGCAGGTGTGCCAGGATATGAAGCGATTGCCTGGTATGGGGTAATGGCGCCAAAGGGCACGCCGGGGCAGATCGTGACGCTGCTGAATTCGGAAATGCGCAAGGCGCTGACTTCCCCGGACGTCAAGGCCTGGTTGCAGGAGCAGGGTTCTTCCGATGTTGCCGGCACGCCCCAGCAATTTGGCAATTTCATCAAAGCTGAAATTGCCAAGTGGGGCAAGGTGGTGAAGGCCTCGGGAGCCAGTGCCGATTAGTTGGCAATCAGCAAGCTGAACGCCCCGGCCGTGTGGACTGTTGGAATAACCAATGGCCGCGTGTTGTTCATTCACATCCGGACGGTGATCCGGCAAACAGTCTTTAGGAGGAAGTCGACGTGAGAATGCATTTTGCAAAGGGTGTCGTAACAGTCTTGTTGCTGGTTGTTGCTTGCGCGTCCTGGGGGCAGCCATCCAAGAATGGTGAGTTCACGCCGCAGGTCGGGCAGGCTGGCAAGGATGTGATCTGGGTGCCGACACCGGATGAACTGGTGGAGCGCATGCTGCGCATGGCACAGACGACTTCCAGTGACTTCGTCATGGATCTGGGTTCTGGCGACGGCCGCACCGTCATTGCAGCAGCCAAGAAATTTGGCGCCAAGGCCACGGGCATAGAATACAACCCTGAAATGGTGGCACTGAGCCAGCGCAACGCGCAGCGCGAAGGCGTCACGACGATGGTGTCCTTCATGAAGGCGGATTTGTTCGAAACTGATTTTTCCCAGGCAACCGTCATTACCATGTACCTGCTGCCCGGCATCAATGCCAAACTGAAGCCGAAGATTCTGAACCTGAAGCCCGGCCTGCGCGTGGTTTCACATGCCTTCGACATGGAAGACTGGCAGCCCGATCAGATCGATTCCGTTGACGGCCGTCGTGCCATGCTGTGGATTGTGCCCGCCAAGGTTGGTGGAACCTGGAAATTGCGCATTGGTGAAGGTGCCGACAACGATCTGTCCCTGACCCAGCGTTATCAGGTGCTGGAGGGTTCATTGCGTCAGGGAAAACTGAGTGCGGGGCTGCGCGAACCGCGTCTGTCCGGTGATCGCATCAGTTTTTCGCTGATGGACTTGTCCGGCTCACCGCAGACTTTTACCGGGCGTGTGACCGGCGACAGCATGAGCGGGACGGTGCGTTCGGCAACGGGGGCGGAGACGCGCTGGAGTGCCAAACGCTGAGACACCCGGCACGAGCCCAAAAAAGCCCGCAATGCGGGTTTTTTTTGAGTCCTGATTGAACCGCAGATTCCTTATGCGTGGAATGACACGTTGGTCCGTTGGTCCGTTGGTCAGATGGTCAGATGGTCATTTTGAAATGAGCCCTTAGCGCTTCATGTCTTTCAATATTTCCCGTGCCGCATTATGGCCAGGCGCACCGGTCACACCGCCGCCGGGATGGGCGCCGGCGCCGCACAGGTAAAGCCCCTTTACGGGCGAGCGGTAATCAGCGTAACCCAGCACCGGCCGCGCGGAGAACAATTGGTCCAGCGACAATCGACCATGCATGATGTCCCCGCCGACCAGGCCGAACTGACGCTCCAGGTCCAGTGGCGACAGTATCTGGCGCGCAATGATGCTGCGCCTGAAGTTGGGTGCATACCGGGTCACGGTATCGATGATGAGGTCGGCGGCTTCATCGCGCCGGTCGTCCCAGCTGCGACCATCCGGCAACCGCGGATTGAACTGCTGGCAGAACAGACTGGCCACATGCTGACCGGGCGGTGCCAGCGTATCGTCCAGCGTGCTGGGGATGAGGACTTCGATGACCGGTTCGCGTGACATGCCCGAGTGCCTGGCGTCGTCGTAGGCGCGTTCCAGATAGGCGAGCGATGGTCCGATGATGATGCCCGATGAATGATGCGGCTGCGGCTGTGTGCCGGGTGCGCAGTTGAAGTCGGGCAGTTCGGACAGGGCAACATTCATGCGGAAGGATCCCGAAGCGCATTGCCAACGGGTCATGCGCTCGCGAAAGTCCGTTTCCAGTTCGTCCGGGTCGACCAGGTCCAGGTACAGCAATTTCGGATTGAGATTGCCGATTACGGCTCGCGCCCTGATTTCGCTCCCGTCGGCAAGCACGACGCCTTTGGCCTGGCGATCCTTGCTTAAAACCTTCACTACCGCCGAGTCGGTGCTGATCTCCACGCCGTGGACGCGCGCCTCGGTCGCCAGCGCCTGGGTGATGGCGCCCATTCCGCCGATGGCATGTCCCCAGGTACCGAGTTTGCCATTGACTTCGCCAAAGGCATGATGCAACAACACGTAGGCCGAGCCGGCAGAATAGGGACTGGCGAAATTGCCCACCACGGAGTCGAAGCCGAATGCGGCTTTGATCGGGTCGCTTTCGAACCAGTAATCGAGCATTTCCCCTGCGCTGCGCGTGAACAGTTCGAGCAGATCGCGTCGCGCTGGCATGTCCAGGGTCTTGAGTCGCAGCCCCAGGGCCATACCGCGACCCAGATCGGTCAATCCCCCTCCCACATTGGGTGGGGTGCGCAGCACCGAGTCCCGCAGCACCGCCGTCACGCGCTCAAGCATGGCGTAATAGTCGGGCAGTCGCGCTGCATCGCGCGCGGAAAAACGCGACAGTTCGCGCTGCGTGGCGGCCGTATCGGGTCCGAGTCGGAAGCTGCCGCCATCCGGTAGCGGCAGGAAGTTGGAGAAGGGGCGCTCCACTACGCGCAGGCCATGTTCGCGCAGCTTCAACTCGGCGATGATCCTGGGATTGAGCAGGCTTACTGTGTACGCAGCGACCGAATTCCGGAACCCGGGACTGAATTCTTCGGTGACGGCTGCGCCGCCGATGACGCTGCGCCGTTCCAGAACACGGACTTTGAGTCCGGCACGCGCAAGATAACAGGCACAGACCAGCCCATTGTGGCCGGCGCCAATGATGATGGCATCATAGTTAGCGGTATTCATGTGCTTTTGGAAGCATGAATCACGAGTGGATCTGCATGTGGCCAGCGACTGCACCATGCGCAGTCGCTGTGATCCTGTGACCAGATGATTTCATGGTGATGAAAGCCCCGGATGGAATGATCCGAAGCATACCGCAACAATGGATTGATTCCGTTGCGCCACTTCACTGAGCACAGAGCACTGGTATATGGGCTCTCACTTTCATTGATTCTGCGCGAGGCCCTGCTGTGCGTTGTCGTCAAACTCCCGTCAAACAGGTGCCCCTGCCAGCCCAGCACCATGCGTGAGGAAAATAAGTTGTGGGTTTGGATTTATCCCCAGGCGACTTCTGCACGTCGGTTGGTACGCGTCTTTACGACGGGCTTTTCCTTGTCCGAGGAAAAAGCTTTTACCACCACCTTGGGCAATTCCAGCTTGGCGATGCGCTCGGCCGCAGCGTAGATTTGTGCGGGATCGACCAGCAACGCAAAAGGCCGGTTGCTTTGTGTGACGTTGATGCTCTCTGCAATGGACTCGTCCATGAAATACTCCAGTTTGTTTATAACGATGGCACGTTGAGCCTTCCGTGGTGATGATGATGTTCATCAATCCCGACTTGCTCATATTCCCTTAAGCAAAGCCCGTTCCACTGTCTCGCGGCGCTGCGGATGTCGAAAGCAAGCCGAATTTCCTGGGGCCAAAATTTCAGTCTGTCAGCCCGGCTTATCATCGCTCCGCGATACCTCATATAACGTGTGATCAAGCGTTTCCGATGACATGCTTTGGTAAAGTCTTTGGTGGCACCAATTTGGAGCGGATTGCACGGTGTTACTGCGTATTGGATCGTGATTGGTTCATACAAGTTCACACAACATCGCGCTGAAGCGAGGCGCCGCTGAGCAGAGAGCGGTCACAAGGTGCGGTCTGTTTTGTCGATCTGCTGTCTTCCCTTGCCCTGACTCGAAGCGGTGAAGGCTTCCCCGGGTCCGGGCAACGGAAACATGGCGGCAACAAAATCGGTAAAGGCGCGCACCTTGGCCGATAAATGGCGGGTCTGAGGATAAATGACCGACCAGGGAACCGTCGGTGTTGTCCAGTCCGGCAGGAGCGGTACCAACTGGCGGGCATTGATGGCGCGGCTGACCGATATGTCCAGCAGATAAATTATCCCCTCGCCATAAAGGGCGGCTTCCACCAGTGCGTCAGCGCTGTTGATGTTGATACGACCGTCGGGTTCGTGAGTGTGGCTTGCCCCGTCGCGCTCGAATCGCCATGGGGACACTTGCTCGGTATTGAGTGAATAGAATCCCAGGCAGCGAAAGCGCGTCAGGTCGCGTGGTGACTCAGGCTCGCCGTAGCGGGCGATGAAGGCGGGTGATGCACAGGCCACATAGCGGGCCTCGTAGACACGCCTTGCCACCAGCGTGGATTCCTCGAGGTCGCCGGTTCGTACGGCAGCATCAATGCCTGCTTCGATCAGATCGACGCGTCGGTCGGTCATCGTGACCGTGATCTGCAGGTCGGGGTGCTGCTCCAGAAATTCGGGTAGCGCGGGAATGAAATACAAGCGCCCGAATGCGGTGGGCAGGTCTACACGCAACAGGCCCTGAGGTTGGGTGCGCGATCGCGCCAGCGCGCTTTCGGTTTCCTCGACTTGGGCCAGGATTCGCCTGCAGCGCTCGTAATACGCTGCACCATCGTCGGTCAGGTGCATGCGTCGTGTCGTGCGGTTGATGAGGCGCACTCCCAGATGTCCTTCAAGATTGCGCACGAGTGTCGATACGGCCGCATTGGACAGTTTCAGCCGGCGGGCGGCCAGCGTAAAACTGCCGGCATCCACGACGCTGGTAAATACTTGCATTGCCAGAAATCGATCCATACGGGTGGCGGTCCTGATTATTCACGATTTGTGAAAAGTAATTTCAATTCTAGTCTATTTATCAGCCGTATCGGAAGTGTTATATTGCATCGCAGCAATGGGGGCGTTGAAAACACCAAATCAACGTGGGCGTTAGCGGTAAAGGCATATTAAAAATGAGATGGTTTGAATTAGGGCTTGAGGCACGTTGGATCAGCGCAATTGCGCTGCTGGGTTCGGTTGTCCCGGCGTCTGCCTTTGCGGGTTTTTCGAAGCCGTTAAATGATTTGCCAGAGCGCCTGGGTACCGGCGTTTTCGCGATCGATAACGATTGGTCTCTGTTTGGCTTGGTCGGTTTGGTGTTTGTTATTGGATTGCTCGCGGTTTTTCATCGTCGCGACCGGTTGAAGTAGGCAAGTTGGTCAATGCATCCGCGCGATTGTCGCGGGCCATCGACACTTGAAGTATCGAAAAAGTTTTCTGGGTGCTGGCTGAAAGGTTCTGGCCGACACCTGCAGGTTCTCCAACCTGGACACCCGCGGGGCAAACTCCTCCAGCCCCGGAGCTCGCGCAAGTGAGTGCGGGTGCTCCAGTTCTTTCTTGGATTCAATCGTGGTACCTGGGTTCGGTTGTCTTGCCGAGGCACCCGCATGCCCCTTCTGCAGTGCCCATCAGGACACTCGTAGATCCGGATCCTTATCGACGGTATTGTTCGCTGTATTGTGCGTTGTGCTTGAAGCACGGCCGCAGCCGTAATAGCATGCGCAACGTGCCGCCCGGTTACAGGCCGGGTGTGTGCCAAGCGCCTGCTTTCGGGCCATAACAATCAACAGTAAACACGCGCCCATTCGCCCGGTATCCTATTTGCTGTCCCAGGGCATCGCAGCGATATCTGCGATGATTCCGGGCGGGCCAGGGCGCGCTTCTTATTGGAGTTGCCTCGCCCATGAGTGAACACAACCATACCGCTGCGCCGCGCCCGACTTTTGATTTGAAGGATGCGGTGGCGTTGATTGTCGGCATTATTGTCGGCGCCGGCATATTCAAGGCGCCGTCGCTGGTGGCCAAATTCTCCGGCAGTTCCGAAGTGATGATGCTGGCCTGGGTGTTAGGCGGCGTCATTTCGATGCTGGGCGCGCTGTGCTATGCCGAACTTGCCACCTCGCATCCGAATGCCGGCGGCGAGTACCATTTTCTGGAGCGTGCTTTCGGTGGCGACGTGGCGAGGCTGTTTGCCTGGGCGCGCATGACCGTGATTGCCAGCGGCTCAATCGCCATTTTCGCTTTTGTGTTTGCCGATTACGCCACCCAGTTGCTGCGTCTGGGTGAGCATTCCTCCTCGATCTATGCGGCCGGACTGATCATGCTGTTGACGGCCATCAACATCGTTGGCATCAACGCGGGCAAATGGACGCAGAACTGGCTCACCTTGATCGAGGTGTCCGGCCTGGTGTCGATTGTCATCGCCGGCTTTTTCTTTGCCACGCCGGACCTGCCCGCGGCAGGCGTGGCGGCGGCGCCAGCCGCATCTTCGCTGCCTGATGCCGGCATGTTCGGACTGGCCATGGTGTTCGTGTTGCTGACCTATGGCGGCTGGAACGATGCGGCCTACCTGTCCGCTGAAATCAAGGATGGCCGGCGCAACATCGCGCTCTCGCTGCTGTTGGGCCTGGGGATCGTCACGTTCCTTTATATTCTGGTCAGTCTGGCCTATCTCCACGGTCTGGGGCTGGAGGGCATGGCCAAGTCCGATGCGGTGGCCTCCGACCTGTTGACCCGCGCCTGGGGACCATTCGGTGGGCAACTGATGAGTGTATTTGTGGCGGTGGCTGCGATCACGTCGGCCAATGCCACCATGTTGACGGGCGCGCGCACCGGTTATGCGCTGGGTCGTGACTGGTCGCTGTTCCGATTTCTCGGTGTCTGGGATGGCGTGCGCGGTGTGCCGACCAACGCCATGCTGGTGCAATGTGCGATTGCATTGGCACTGGTGGCGTTGGGTACCTATACGCGCAAGGGCTTCGAGACCATGGTGGATTACACCGCGCCGGTGTTCTGGTTGTTCTTCTTTCTCACCGGCATGACGGTATTTATCTTCCGGCAGTGGGAACCGCACGCGCCACGCGCATTCAAGGTGCCGTTCTATCCGGTGACACCACTGCTGTTCTGCGGTGTCTGTGTCTATATGCTTTACTCCAGCCTGGCCTATACCGGCAAAGGCGCGTTGGTCGGTGTTGGTGTGTTGCTGGTGGGTGTGCTGCTGTTGTTGATCGGCAAGCGCGGTCATTCGGCGTGATTTGAAGGAGATTCAGATGGGCTCGAAAGGGATATTGCGGTTTGTAACGGCAGCTATTTTCGCGACGGCCTCGGCCTTGTCGTGTTCTGCATTGGCCCAGGGTGGGACTGCCGGATCATTTACGCCCTCGGTGGGACAAGAGGGCAAGGATGTCATCTGGGTGCCGACGCCGCCTGAACTGGTCCGGCGCATGCTGCAACTGGCGCAGACGACATCGAAAGACTACGTCGTTGATCTGGGCGCGGGCGACGGACGTATCGCCATTGCGGCGGCAAAACAGTTCGGTGCGCGCGCCATGGGCATCGAGTACAACCCCGACATGGTGACCCTGGCCAATCGCGAAGCAACAGCGGCCGGCGTATCGGCAAAGGCAAAGATAGTCCAGGGTGATATTTTCGAGAAGGATTTTTCCGACGCCAGTGTGGTGACGATGTACCTGCTCACGCAGCTCAATCTGAAACTGCGTCCCAGGCTGCTCGACATGAGACCGGGGACCCGGCTGGTAGCGCATCAATTTGGCATGGGTGACTGGCAGCCGGATGAGACTTCCTACGTGGAAGGCCGTCCGGCACATCTTTGGATAGTCCCTGCCAAAGTGGCAGGCAACTGGAAGGTGCGCGTCACCGATGGTGTGCGCTCGCGGGAGTTTTCACTGCAGCTGGAACAGACCTTCCAGAAAGTCACTGGCAGCGCTGATTTCGGCAAGATGAATACGTCGTTGCGTGATGCGCGCCTGCAAGGCGGGCTGCTGCGCTTCGTATTGACTGATGCCGATGGATTGCTGCGCGAGTACTCCGGGGTGGTGTCGGGTGACACCATATCGGGCAGTGTCGGCGGCGCCGGGCCGCGGCTGCGCTGGCAGGCGGTCAAAAGCGGCTGATTGCATTCGTCCCGCGACTCTCGCGTTTCGCGGCCGATCCATTTCATTGAATTGCGGGAATTATGAAGAAGAAAAGCACCACCAGCGTTAAACAGGCCACGGAAAAAAAGACACCGGTAAAGACACCGGTAAAGACAGCGGTAAAGACAGCGGTCAAGCTGGACAAGCTGCCCGAGTCAGGCAAGCCAGCCAAACCAGCCAAGCCGCCAGCCTTTACCATACGTAAGTCCGTTATCCATGGCAGGGGGGCATTTGCCACCCGGGACATTCGCAAGGGCAAGAAGCTGGTGGAGTACACCGGTGAACTCATCACGTGGGAAGAGGCCGAGCGCCGCTATCCGGTGGACCCCATTCCGTATCACACCTTTCTGTTTGAAATCGGTGACGGCTCGCACTGCCTGGATGCGGCGCGGCGTGGCACGCCGGCAAAGTGGTTCAACCACTGCTGCAAGCCCAATTGCGAGGCCGAAGAGGACGAGGATGAGCGCGTGTTCCTCCGCACCAAACGCGCCATCAAGGAAGGCGAAGAACTGACCTATGACTACAATCTGACTTGCGAAGAAAAAATGAAAAAGTCAGAGCGCCTGCGCCGCTATCCCTGCTGGTGCGGCGTGAAGAAGTGTCGCGGCACCATGCTGGCGAAAAAATAGGCAGTCATATTTGATAGCAAATATTCTGTAGATTACCTTCCCCGAATGATCAATTCCTGAAATTGATCATTATTTTCGGGGTCGATTAACGCCGCGCTTCAGGGCTGAGCGGCCGGCTGGGGAGCAACCCGCGCGTTGAACTTGACGAAAAACTCATCGGCCATTTTTCGCGCGACGCCGTCAATCAGCCGGGAGCCGATCTGTGCGAGTTTGCCGCCCACGCTGGCCTTGGCGGAATAACTCAGGCGGGTGCCGCTGCCATCGGGTGACAAAGTCACACTGGCCGTTCCCTTGCCGAATCCGGCAATGCCCCCCGTTCCTTCAAACGCCAGCGCATAGGAATCGGGCGGGTTCATGTCCAGCAGCAATAGCTTGCCGGTGAATTTTGCCTTGACCGGCCCGATGGCGGCGGTCATGCCGACCTTGTACTCGGTGTCGGAGATCTTCTCCATCAGGTCGCAGCCACTGATGCAGTCTTTCAGGATCGCAGGATCATTCAGCGCTTCCCACACCTGTTGTTGCGGCAGCGGAATGATTTGTTCGCCGGTCATGTCCATGGTGTGTCCTTGTTTTCGTGCATTGGTTCGTACAGTAAGTGGGTGTTGCCCGAATTTCAGGCGGCCTGCGGCGGGCGTGCCCGTTGCGGTGTTGTTTGCATGACCGCGGCAAGATCGATGAGGCTCTTGATATTGTGGGCCGGCAGAAAGGCATCCACGTGCGGCAGCATGGCACGCACACCGGCGGGGCGGGCTTCGAAGTCCTTGTAGCGCAGCAGCGGATTGAGCCAGATGAGTTGGCGGCAGGACTTGTGCATGCGTTCCATCTGTATCGACAGTCCTTCGCCGACGTCCCCATCCAGGCCATCGGAAATCATCAGCACGGTGGCGTTCTGTGCCAGCACGCGGCGCGACCAGCGCAGGTTGAATTCCGCCAGGCATTGCCCGATGCGTGTGCCGCCCGACCAGTCGGCGATCATTTCCAGCACCTGCGCCATCGCCACGTCCACATCGCGGTGGCGCAGATGGCGCGTGACGTTGGTGAGCCGGGTGCCGAACACAAAACTGGTGACGCGGTCACGGTCACTGGTGATGGCGTGCAGAAAGTGCAGGAACATGCGCGAATAGCGGCTCATCGAACCCGACACATCGCACAGCACCACCAGCGGCGGATGACGGTAGCGCGGCGAGCGGCGCTTCAGCGGGATGATGTCGCCGCCGGTCTTCATGGCCGCGCGCAGCGTGGCGCGCATGTCCACGCGCCTGCCGCGATCATCAGGGCGCATGCGCCGTGTGCGGATTTCCGGAATGGGCAGGCGCAGGCGCGAGATCAGGCGTTTGGCCTGCGCCATTTCCTGCGGCGACATGGATTCGAAATCGGCGTGCTGCAGCACTTCACGCGAGGAGTAGCTTTGCGCGGCATCCGCTTCGATCTCCCGTGTTGCCTCCTCCGCATCGTCCCGGCCCTTGAGTTCGGATACCAGTGCCTGGGCAAGCCGGGATGAAAGCTGGCCTTCGTCCGCCGGCGCTTCGTTTTGCGCAGCCGAAAATGAATTCGGCAGCAGCAGGCTGAGCGCCCGCTCCAGCATGCGCGGATCGCGCCAGAACATCTGGAATGCCTGGTCGAACAGTTCGAACTGCTCGCGCCGGTCGATGAAGACCGACGCCAGCGTCCAGTAGAAATCGTCGCGTCGCTCGATGCCCGCCGTTTCGATGGCCTTGATCACGTCGATGACGCGATTGGGCCCGATCGGCAGTCCCGCCGCGCGCAGCACGCGCGCGAAATGGACGACGTTTTCAGCCAGCCGGCCGTTGGTCTGCGTGTCGGTGTGCGCCTCTGCCGGCACCGCCGTTGCGTTTGCCGTACTGGTGTTCGCGATAGCAGTCGGCTCTGTGCTGCGTGAGACCATCTTCAGGCAGCGACTTCGGCTTTGACTTCGGCCAGCAACCGCTCGGCCTCGCTGCCCTGAATGCTGGAAATGTCATCCTGGTACTTGAGCAGCACGCCCAGCGTGTCATTGACGGTCTGGGCATCAAGCGAAAGTTTGTTCAGCGCCTGCAGCGCCTGTGACCAGTCGATGGTCTCGGCCACGCCCGGCAATTTGAACAAGTCCTTGCCGCGCAGGCGCTGCACAAACGCGACCACCTCCCGCGACAACCGTTCGGAGGCGCCGGGTGCCTTGCGGCGCAGGATTTCCAGTTCGCGCACGGCATCGGGGTAATCCACCCAGTGATAAAAACAGCGCCGCTTGATGGCATCGTGAATTTCACGCGTGCGGTTGGAGGTGATCACGACGATCGGCGGTTCCTTGGCCTTGACCGTGCCGATTTCCGGAATGGTGACCTGGAAGTCCGACAGCACTTCCAGCAGATAGGCTTCAAACGGCTCGTCGGTGCGATCCAGTTCATCGATCAGCAGCACCGGTGCTGCTCCCGCCTCGCCCTCCAGCGCCTGCAGTATTGGGCGGCGGATCAGAAAGCGCTCGGAGAAAATATCGCCGGTCAGTTTTTCGCGCGCGCCATCACGTGATTTCGTGCCATCGGCTTCGGCCAGCCGGATTTCGATCATCTGTCGCGGGTAATTCCACTCGTACACGGCCGAGGCGATATCCAGCCCTTCGTAGCATTGCAGCCGGACCAGGCGGCGCCCGAGCATCGAAGACAGCACTTTGGCGATCTCGGTCTTGCCGACACCGGCTTCGCCTTCGAGAAACAGGGGACGGCCCATCTTCAGGGACAGAAACACCGCTGTGGCGAGGCTGCGCTCGGCAACGTAGTCGGCGCTCGACAACAGCTTGACCGTGTCATCAATGGAAGAGGGGAGCGTGACTTTGCTGGAATTGCTGGTTTTGCGTGCGGTCATGGCTTGTCCAAAGTTATCCTGGCGTGACTGAAAAGGTGTTGCCGGGTATCTGCTGCAGTTTTTCAACGTACATGTCGGCATGCCGTGTGGCTGACCGGTGGTCCAGTGCCTTGAGCACCACGAGGCACAGGTCGTAGGACTGCATGATATCGTGTAGCAGGATCGCCAGCCGGCAAAGCTTTGACGGCGGCAGCCGATCCAGCAGCATCCAGTCCCGCACATACACGGCATCGGCCCACAGCAACTGGCGGAATCCCTGATTCGGATTCTTGTCCCGAAGCGAGGGCTTGAATGGGCGCGCCCCAAAACCCTGAAAAGTGTGGAACTGGAAGCCGCGGCTGCGCAGATGCTGGTCAATATCGGCAAACAGCGGCTGCTGCTTGTACAACTCGACAAATTCAACCTCGGTCTGTATCAGAAGGCACTCGCCGAGTATTCGTTCGGCGTTCCTGAAGATGTCCAGTTCCGCCCCCTGCACGTCGATCTTGATGAAGTCCACATCATCAATTTCCGCGATGTCGTCGAGCCTGCGCGTAGCGACGGTGTGCTTTGCCACCGGGGTCACCAGTTCCGCCAGGTTCTGGAATTTTTCCAGTAAGGGTGTATTGGGCTCATACAGGGAGCCGGTCAGCACCCAGTTGGTCTCGTGAAAACAGGCCGGTTTGCCGTCGCCGATGAAATACGGGAAAAACCGATGCGGCTCGCCATAGGTGGCGGCGAGTGTTTTGCATTCCGCCTGATCGGGCTCGAACCCGATCAGGCGGGCACGTCCCGAGGTGAGCAGGTTTTCGTAGACAGGCTGCTCGCTCAGCGCAGCGCCGATGTCCAGTACCGTGATGAGATCAGGTTCTGGAAAAAACTCGAGCAGGCTGAACATGGGCGGGTGACCCTATTACCGGCCCGGCCGGAGCAAAAAAATTTACTCGCTGGCCTTGGCCACTGCGCGTTTGGCCATCACCGTCACCAGATGCGCGCGGTAATCGGCCTGGGCATGCAGGTCGGCATTCAGGTTGTCCGCCGGAACCTTGATGTTGGCCACCGACTCCGGAGCGAATTTGGCGCTCAAGGCTTTTTCCATCTCGGCTACCCGGAACACGCCGGGGCCGGCACCGGTCACGGCGACGCGTACGCCCGCCGGGGTTTCGGCGACAAAAACGCCAACCAGCGCGAAGCGCGATGCCTGATTCTTGAACTTGATGTAGGCGGCCCGCTTGGGGATGGGAAAACTCACTGCGGTAATGATTTCGCCCGGCTCCAGTGCCGTCTCGTACATGCTGCCGAAGAAATCATCGGCGGCAATCTTGCGTTTGGTGGTGATGATGGTGGCGCCAAGGCCAACACAGCCGGCCGGATAGTCTGCCGCCGGATCGTTGGTGGCGATGGAGCCGCCGATGGTGCCCATGTTGCGTACCTGACGATCACCGATATCGCCGGCCAGTGCGGCCAGCGCCGGTATGGCCTTTCTGACATCGGCACAGGCAGCGACAAACGCATGGGTGCTCATGGCGCCGACGACGAGGGTATCGCCTTCAATACGGGTGTATCGCAAATCAGCGATGTTGCCCAGGTCGACCAGTGCGGATGGCTGCGACAGGCGCAGTTTCATCGCGGCGATCAGGCTCTGGCCGCCCGCCAGCAGCTTCGCATCGGGGTCTGCCGCGATGCTGGTGGCGGCATCCGCGACCGATTTGGCTTTTGCGTACTTGAATGCGTACATGATTAAACCCCCGCCTTGGCAGAGGCCGGATCAGCCGCTGCGGCTTTGATGGCCTTGACAATGTTGTGGTAGCCCGTGCAGCGGCACAGGTTGCCATCCAGTTGCTCGCGAATCTGCTGTTCGGTCGTATCGGGGAAGTTCTTCACCAGGTCGATGGCGCTCATCACCATGCCCGGGGTGCAGAAGCCGCATTGCAGGCCATGGTGTTCCTTGAACGCCGCCTGCATCGGATGCAATGTGCCGTCAGCGTTGGCGACGCCTTCGATGGTGGTGATGCTGGCGCCTTCGGCCTGCATCGCCAGGATGTTGCAGCTCTTGACTGCGCGTCCATTCATATGGATGGTGCAGGCGCCGCACTGCGCCGTATCGCAACCCACATGCGTCCCGGTCATGCGCAGCGTTTCGCGGATATAGCTCACCAGCAGCGTGCGCTCTTCCACCTCGTGGCTCACCGACTTGCCGTTGACTGTCATCGAAACTTTTACCGCCACGGTGCTTCTCCTCTGATCATGGATGAGCTGCAGTGCAGCCGCTGGTGACTCGCTGGTTGCTTCCTGCCACTTGTTGTTGCTTGTTTTCATGCATTTTAATACCGATTGCCCGGCGTCGGAATCGTGATGCAGTTGCGCCGACCCGATCAGGCGTATTCGAGCGTATAGCTCAGCATGGCGCTCGGCCGTCCTGCTTTCGCTTCCTGTATGGCCTGCCACACCCGTTGCGGCGTGGCTGGCATGTCGAAATGCTTCACGCCCACCGGACGCAGCGCGTCCAGGATGGCATTGGACAGCGTGGGCAATGCGCCGGTGCAGCCGGCCTCACCCACGCCCTTGGCCCCCAGCGGATTGAGTGCCGTGGGTACCGGGTGATCGATGATCTGCAGTCCCTCGACCAAGACCGCGCGCGGCATCGGATAGTCCATGAAACTGCCGGTGAGAAGCTGGCCGGACTCACGATCGTAGATGGCATGCTCGCCGAAAATCTGGCCCGCGCCCTGGGTGAGGCCGCCCTGCATCTGACCTTCCACCAGCGCATGTGTGATGACATTGCCGATATCGTCCACAGCGATGTAGCTGATGATGTCGGTGACGCCGGTTTCAGGATCGATCTCCACCTCGGCGATGTGCGCGCCATTCGGATAGGTCATGCCGTATTTGTTGGCGGAGCTGCTGTCGAGCGGATGGGGATGGGTGCCCTGATGCTTTTGAATCAGGTTCTGCAGGCTGATCCTGCGGTCTGTTCCGGCAATGGAGAACTCGCCGTGGTCAAAGGTGATGTCAGCGGGCGCGGCTTCGAGTTCCTTGGCCGCCAGTTCCTTGCCTTTCTTCACGACTTCCTGTGCGCCCAGAAAGAAAGAACTGCCAAAGCTCACCATGGAGCGCGATCCGCCGGTGCCACCGCCGCCGACACGCATGCCGGCCTCGCCGGTGCGCAGCTTGATGGTTTTCATCGGCAGACCCAGCACCCGCGACACCACCTGGGCGAAGCTGGTTTCATGCCCCTGGCCATGCGAATGCGATGAAGCGAACAGGCTCAGCGTGCCGTCGGCCTCGAAGCGCAGTTGGGCTTCGTCGGGAATGCCCCCCGCCGCAGTCGACTCAATGTAGGTGGACAGGGCGCGGCCACGCAGCTTGCCGCGTTTGGCCGACTCGGCACGACGCTGCTCGAAGCCCTTCCAGTCGGCGGCGGCCAGCGCATCGTCCAGCACTGCCTCGAAGTCACCGCAGTCATAGGTGGTGCCATTGGTCATCGCGTAGGGGAACTGGTCCTTGCGGATGAGATTGTTGCGGCGAATTTCCACCGGATCCATATCGAGATCGATGGCGGCGCGTTCCACCAGGCATTCCAGCATCGTCGACATGATGGGGCGACCGGCGCCGCGGTAGGCGGCGACCTGCGCGGTGTTGGTGGCCACCAGCTTGATACGCGCGTGCGCCACCGGCACGTCGTACACGCCGGTGATGCAACTGGTGACGCTGCGCGTCTGCGACAGCAGGCCGGTGGGGGCGAGATAGGCGCCGTTGTTGGCCACCATGTAGAAGCGCATGGACAGGAACTTGCCCTTGTCGTCGAGCGCCAGTTCGCCGTGGCAGATGAAATCACGCGCCTGATTGTCGGTCAGGAATGATTCCGAGCGCGAACCGTTCCAGCACACCGGCCGGCCGAGCTTTTTCGACGCCAGCAGCGTCACGCAGTATTCGGGGTACACCGCCGAGCGAATGCCGAAACCGCCGCCGGTGTCCTTGGCGACGACGTCCACCTTGTCCGTGGGCACGCCCAGCACCTTGGCCACCATGGCCGCCTGAATCCGCGGTCCCTGGGTAGGTGAATAAAGGAAGTACTGTTCTTTGGCTGCGTCATACTCGCTGATGCAACAACGCGGCTCCATCGGATTGCCGATCACGCGATGGTTGTACAAGTCGTGCTTTACGATTGTCGCAGCCTTTGCAAACAGCGCATCGGTCCCTGCCTGGTCGCCATCATCGTAGTCCCAGTACAGGTTGCCCGGAACATCGGCATGCACCTGCGGCGCGCCGGGTTTGAGCGCGTCCAGCGCATCGACCACCGGCGGCAGTTCCTTGTATTCGACGCTGACGAGTTCGGTCGCATCCATGGCGATCTGCTGCGTCTCGGCGATGACGCAGACCACCGCTTCGCCTGCCATGCGCACCTTGCCGGTGGCAAGGCAGGGGCGAAAAGGCAGCAGGGGTTTCATGGCGTCCGGCCGGGTCGGGATGGTCAGCACGGGCAGCGATTTGAATCCGGCTGCCTGCAGGTCTTCACCGGTCAATACGGCGATGACGCCCGGGTGGGCCAGTGCGGCGCTGGCGTCGATTGACACGATCTGGGCATGGGCGCGGTCGGCCCGCAGGAACCAGGCATGCGCTGCCTGCGGAAAATCCCAGTCCAGCGAGTAAGTGCCGCTACCGGTGACCATGCGGTCATCTTCCAGCCGTCCGTGAAAATCGTCGTGGCTCATAAGCGTCCTGTCCTTATCGTGAATGACTTCCGGAATATTGTAATAATCATTTCTATATTAATACCTGTTATTCCATGAGCATTAATTGTTTTATTGATATCAAACAATTAATTTACCGCGCGTGATTTTCCGCCCCAGTATTTCTTGCGCAAGGCCGCCTTGTCCGGTTTGCCCACGGGCGTCTGCGGCAGCGAATCAACATATTCCACCGATTTGGGCGCGTAGACCGGCCCCTTTTTGTCGCGGACCAGGCTGACCAGTTCCTCCGGATAGGGACGCATGCCTTTGCGCGGCACGATGATGGCCTTCACCGCTTCGCCCCATTTGTCGTCGGGCACGCCGATGATGGCCACCGCCGACACGCCCGGATGGGTGGCGAGGATGTCCTCGATTTCCTTGGGATAGACGTTGAAGCCGCCGGAAATGATCATGTCCTTCTTGCGATCGACGATGTAGTAGAAGCCCTTGGCGTCACGGTAGGCGAGGTCGCCCGTGTGCAGCCAATCGCCCTTGAAGGCCTCGGCGGTGAGTTCGGGTTGTTTCCAGTAGCCGCTCATCACAATGGGGCCGCGCACGCAGACTTCGCCGACTTCACCGTCGGGTACCGGCTTGCAATGCTCATCGAGCAGCGTGACCTGGATGCCGGGATAGGCCATGCCGCAGGAGGATAGCCGTTGCAGATCGTTTGGATCGTGATCGCACTGGCGCAGCACGGTGATGGAACTGGGTGCTTCGGTCTGGCCGTAGGTCTGGCACAGAATCGGGCCGAACACTTCGATGGCTTCGCGAATGCGCGTCGGCGAGGTCGGTGAGGCGCCGTACATGATGGACTTCAGGCTGGACAAATCCGTTTGGCGTGTGCGCGGGCTGTCGAGCAGCGCGTACAACATGGTCGGCACGCCGTAGAGAACCGATACACGGTGTTCGACGATGGTGTCGAGCACCCGGTCCACGTTGAAGCCCGGCAGCACGATGAAGGTGCCGCCGCGCGACAGTGTCGGAATGATGTTGGCGCCGGCGCCATGCGAGATCGGCGCGGGACACAGGAAGACGGGCTTCTGCGGCCAGTCCTTCTCCAGCAGGGCCAGCAGCGCCTGAAACAGCATGGAGCGGCTGGACAGGATGACTCCCTTGGGCCGGCCCGTGGTGCCGCCGGTATAACCCAGGCGGATGATGTCTTCCGGTCCGGTCTCGTTGACCAGCGGCGCGGCCTCGAAGGCGCTGGCCAGCGTCCAGAAATTTTCCATGCCGTCAGTGTCACCGTGGCTGAACCAGTGCTGCACGGTCGGGCAGAGCGGTTTCAGATCGCGCGCCTTCGCGGAGAAGTAACTATCGAACACGGCCACCACCGCCTCGCCGTCATTGACCGTGAAGGCGTGGTCTTCGTTGCTGCCCATGGCCTGCAGCGTCACGGACTTGTAGCCAAGCAGATAGCACGCCGCCATCACGAACCACTGCTCCGGCAGGTTGCGCGACACCTGCACGATGGTGTCACCCTTCTTCAGTCCCAGGGATTTGAGCAGTTGAATGGCGCGGCTGATGCGCTCGCTGACGGCGCGATAGGTGTACTGCCGGTCTTCGCAGATGAAGGCGGTTGATTCCGGAAAACGATTCAGCGCGGCGATGATGAGCTCACCGAGCGTGCCGCCGCTGTACAGGAGGTTGTGATTCATTTCAGGCTTTCTGGAACTGTTGTTAAGGTTTCAAAATCAAACGGCACGCAAACCGGAGTCCGCATCGGGAAGCACCTCTTTCAAGCCCCGCCTTTTATGTACGGATGGTTTGTATCCGTACATAAAAGGCGGGGACGCAAGCGCAGCGCGCGAGTGGCCGCCAAAGTTGCTGCCAAAACCCTGCTTTGACGATGAACCCGTCCGCGCGGGTCATGATTTGTGCGCGGAAGATGAAGCCATCCGCACATAAATCATGACCTTTGGTAAAAGCCCTCTTTTTTGAAGCTGCTTCTTGTTCATTTCACTTCGACAATATGGTTGTGGCGGCGATGGCTTCCTCACCATCATAGGCGCCGCCGCCATTCTCCGCTGCGGCCAGACGCGCGCCGGGCACCTGGCGCTTGCCGGCCTCGCCGCGCAATTGCGTCACCAACTCGTGCATCTGGATGGCGCCGGTGGCACCGACCGGGTGTCCCTTGGACAATAGCCCGCCTGACGGATTGACGGGTATTTTGCCATCCAGCCGGGTGTGGCCCTGTTCGGTAAAGGGGCCGCTTTCGCCGGCTGCGCACAAGCCGATGTTCTCGATCTGCTTCAACTCGCCAAATGACGACGCATCATGCACTTCGGCCACCGACAGGTCATGCGGGCCGATGCCGGCTTCTTCGTAGGCGCGCAGGGCAGCCAGCCGACCGACATTGTTTTCATTGTCTTCGGGTGCGTGGGAGATGCCGGTGGTGATCTGGCAGGCGAGAATCCGGATGGCGCGCTTGCGATCAAAGCGCTTGAGCGCGCGCTCCGAGCACAGCACGATTGCGGCGGCACCATCGGTCATCGGCGCGCACATGGAGCGCGTTAATGGCCAGGCGATCATCTTGTCGGCCAGCACTTCCTCGACGGTCATCGGAGTCTGGTATTGCGCGTAGGGATTGAATTGTGAGTTCCAGTGATTCTTGGCGGCAACATGCGCCAGTTGCCGGGGCGTCGTGCCGTAGCGCAGCATGTGGTAACGGGCATGCGCGGAATAGCTGTCCATGAAAATGCTGCGTTCCACCTGCGCCTGTTCGGGCGGCAGCGGCAGGGCGCGGCTCAGTTCGATCACGCCTTGCAGTTGCGCTTCACCCAGGTTGACGTCCATGGATCCCTTGAAGGCCTGAAACATTTCCTTGCGCTTGTCGGGGAAGTTCATTTTCTCGGCGCCCACCACCAGTACGACGTCGGCGGCACCCGAGCGCACCCAGTTGCGTGCAAGACTCAGGCCGGCGGTGGAACTGGCGCAGGCGTTATCGGTATTGAAGATGGGCACGCCGGCAATGCCGATCGGGCGCAGCGCCACCTGACCGCGGATATTGTGCTGACCCTCGAAAATGCCCTGGCGTGTGTTGCAGAACCACGCCGCCTGGATGTCTGCCACGGCGCAGCCGGCATCGGCGAGCGCCGCAGTCACGGCCCTGGCGCTCAGATCCTTGACGGACAGTTCGGTATGTTTGCCAAGCGGGGTCATGCCCACGCCGACGATATAAACGTTGGACATGATGTGCTGCACCTTCTGTGATTATTGCGAAAGTTCAGCAGTCTAATATTTTTGGCGCGGCCATGCTTTGATTGAATCGCAATTCAATCGCATTCCGGCCTATTTCGTTGGTCACCGGGGATGTAACCCGGGAGTCAATCAGCGCTGACCTTCTGATACGAGTTCCTGCCGCCCAGCGCATCCAGCGTGGTGCCGGTGAACATGCGCGACTCGTTGGACGCCAGGAATACCACGACGCCGGCGATGTCTTCCGGCTCGCCACGGGAGAAGGGGTAGTTCTTTACCAGCAGCTTGCGAGCGATCAGGCGTGGGTCGGTTGCCGCGGCGGGGTTGTCGTCGTCCCAGCCGCTGGCGGTGCGCTCGGTGCGAATGCCGCCAGGAGCAATGGCGTTGGCGCGAATGCCGTATTGCGCATATTGCGCGGCCAGTGTTTTGGTGAAGGAAACGATGCCGCCCTTGGCTGCCGCGTAGGCGGGCCGCTCCGAACCGATCTGGCCCAGCACCGAGGCAAAATTGATGATGGAACCGCCACCCGCCTTGATCAGGTGCGGAATGCCGTGGCGGCAGCACAGAAACGGATGCAGCAGATTCAGCCCGATGGTCTTGTGCCAGATGTCCAGGTCCATCTCGTGCACAGGCACGTCTGCCGCCAGCGAGCCGCCGGCGCAGTTGACGATGATGTCGAGCCTGCCATAGCGCTCGATGACGGCGGCGACAGCGCGCTTCACGCTGGCATCGTCGGTTACATCGGTTTCAATGAAAATGGCCTCGCCGCCAGCGGCAACAATCTCCTGCTCGGCGGCCTTGCCCGTCTCGCGGTTGACTTCCAGCAGCGCCACTTTCGCGCCTTCCCGCACAAATGCCTTTGCTGATGCCTTGGCGATGCCGGCGCCGGCACCGGTGAGAAAGGCCACCTTTCCATCCAGTCTGCCCATCTGAATCCTCCTGATCGTGCGTTCTTTTTGGCCGCGCTTTTGACGACTGTTTTGACGGCTGTTCGCCGGATTCTTGCATTGACTGGAGTCCCTGCCCACCATTTTTTTCTGCATCATCATCAACACCGGCATCGCATTGCACTCAGAATGGGTCGTAAAGTGGGGGCGGCAACTGCGACAATACTGGCAGGCCCGCTATTCTTGACCTGGGTGCGGGATATGACTAGGCTTCCCCCAACAGGGGTTCTCGGAAAGAGCATTATGGATAGCGTTGATCTGGAAGTGGTTAAGACTGCGGTGCAATGGACCCGCGCGGGCCATCGCGCCACGCTGGGCACGGTCACCCACACCTGGGGCTCGGCCCCTCGCCCGGTGGGCGCCATGATGGTGATTCGCGATGACGGGCAGGTGGTCGGCTCGGTGTCGGGCGGCTGCGTCGAGGACGATCTTATCGACAAGGTGAAATCGCAGGCGCTGGCGGCGGCCAAGCCGGAGGTGACGACCTACGGCGTGACCCAGGAACAGGCCGTGCGCTATGGACTGCCCTGCGGCGGCACATTGCAACTGGTGCTGGAGCCGGTATCGGCGAATTCCAAGCTCAGTGAGCTGCTTGCCATTATCGAACGCCACGAACTGGCGGCGCGCTTTCTCGACATGCAGACCGGCGCGGTGCGCCTCGAGCCGGGCAAGTGGTCCGACCTGCTTGAATTCGACGGCAAGGTGCTGAAGACGGTGCATGGGCCGAGCTGGCGCCTGTTGATCATCGGCGCCGGCCAGTTGAGTCGTTATCTCGCGCAGATGGCGCAGGCGCTCGACTACCGCGTCACCGTCTGCGATCCGCGCGAGGAATACGCCGCGGAATGGCCGCTGGCCGACGTGCGCATCGATCGCGGCTATCCCGATGATGTGGTGCTGGCGATGAATCCGGATGCGCATACGGCCGTGGTGGCAGTGACCCACGATCCCAAACTCGATGATGCGGCGTTGCTGGAAGCGCTGAAGTCGGCGGCGTTCTACGTCGGTGCGCTGGGTTCGAAGAAGAACAATGACACGCGTCGCAAGCGCCTGGCCGATTTCGATCTCGCCGCGCATGAGATCGCGCGCCTGCACGGTCCGGTGGGGCTGCGCATTGGCTCCAAGACGCCGCCCGAAATTGCCGTGGCTATACTCGCCGAGATGACGGCAGTACGCCATGGCGTGCAGATCCCGCAGACCGTGGAAGCCCCCAGGGTCAATGTCACCGCCGGCTGCGGCGTTCCACCGATTTGACTGCGCAAGCGCCCATGCAGGCGGGCGCGCCTGATCCGGTATCGGCGGGGTTTGGGCCGGCAACCTTGCGCGGCGTGCTGCTGGCGGCCGGTTCGTCCTCGCGTTTTGGCGCCAACAAGCTGCTGCACCCGCTTGCCGATGGCACCCCGGTGGCTGTGGCGAGCGCAAGGAATCTCATTGCCGCCATGCCCGGCAGCATTGCCGTGGTGCGCCCCGGTTCAGCGCAACTGGAAGAACTGCTGCGTGATGCCGGCTGCGAAGTGGTGGTCTGCCCCAATGCTGATGAGGGCATGGGCGTCAGTCTTGCCTTCGCCATTGCTGCGACATCGAACGAACCCGGATGGCTGGTGGCGCTGGCCGACATGCCGCTCATCCGCGTCGATACCATCCGCACCATCGCCGCATGGGTGGGCGGCGGCGCCGTCATCGCCGCACCGGTGCAGCAGGGCAGGCGCGGCCATCCGGTGGCGTTCTGCAGCGTGCTGCGCGATGAATTGCTGGCCCTGCGCGGAGACGAAGGCGCGCGCGCAATCCTGCAGCGCTGGGCGCCATCGGTGCAGCTCGTTCAGGTCGATGATCCCGGCATACATCGGGATATCGATACGCCGGCGGATGTGCCGCGATGAGAAAATTATTTGTAATCAGTTATATGAAATAGCCATTTATTATTAATCTTCAGAACAACTATTAGTATCATCTTTCAGAAACGCACACGCTGCATCGCAGTGAAAATCATTCAAGCACATTATCCGGTTGCGAATGGGAGGCGCGAGGTTTGTTCGCTGCAGTTGGGAAACCTGCAGCAGAAGCCGCCAAAGGTGGGTAGCGGGATCTGGACCTGAGTTAGCGAGGGAAGCAATGCGCGGTGGGCGATACAAGGCAAACGGGGTCGAGACAAAGTTTGAGTCCGGGTCTCGCGGGCGGGGGCTGCAGAACCTGATGGGTGTCCGTTCATTACGCGAGATGAATCGCTTGGAGTATGCAGCACTGGTGGCAGTTACGGATCGGCTGATTAATGAGGTGACCGTGAATCAGCGATTCAGTACCGAAGATATTTGTCGAATGCACCGGCTATGGCTGGAGAATATCTATGCCTGGGCCGGAGAGTATCGTCAGGTCAATATTGGGAAAGACGGATTCATGTTTGCGGCGGCGAATCAGATAGCAAGGCTGATGCAGGAATTTGAGCGTGGACCATTGCGGATTTTTACGCCGTGCCAGATGACAGGCACTGATGAACAGGCACATGCGCTGGGGGTGGTGCACGCGGAACTGATTCTGATCCATCCATTTCGCGAGGGGAATGGACGATGCAGTCGTCTGCTGGCGATGCTGATGGCATTGCAGGCGGGGTTGCCGGCACTGGATTTTGGTGGTCTACAGGGTAAGGCCAAGCGTGACTATATTGAGGCGATCCATGCCGCGATGGGTCGTAACTATGCACCGATTACGGCGGTTTTTCGTGCGGTGATTAAGCGGACGCTTCGCGCAGTCGCGCGCTAGCGCTTCTTTCCCGAGACTGGATTACGGGCAAGGAATTTCCCGGATTCGGCAGAACGCGACGAATGCTTGAAAGGCGCGTGAACCCCCTCGACTGCAGTCGACGTGGCGACGGATTTGAATACTGTCCGTTCCCGGACTACCGGGTCACGCAGGTAGGGATTTGTGCTGGTGAGTTTTAGACTCATCTATGAATTATAGCAGTCGACCACTCATAGGCGACAAACCATTGCTCTCTGGTGAATGCCATCGCCGGTCGTTTAAGCTTCCGTATTGGCGGAGAAGAGACGCGTGGCACTTTCTTCCGCCCGCGCGACAAAAGCATTCGCGTCCTCCTGCAGCAACAACCGCTGCCGCACCAGTTTGCGCGCCGCCTTCTTCACTTTTCGCACATAGTCTGCGCCGCTCTTGTAACGCTCCTCGATCGAGGAGCGTGGGTCGCCGCTGGCCAGGCGCTCGGCCCTGGTTTTGGCAAACGGTATCCAACTGCCATCGCGGTCGCACAGTTCGCCTTCCACATACGGCGCGGCGTACAGGTTCCAGCCGGTGTAGGTGGCTAGCGGCACGGCGATGTCGGGCAGGCGTATGCCCGCCACTTCATTGCCATCGGCATCCACGCACGGAACCAGCGTGCCATAGACCTTGTCCGGATCGGGGTGCGGATGAATCCAGTCGCCGTACACCGCCAGTGTGTTGCAGGTGTTCGCCACGGCCGCGCCGGGGATGGCGGGAAACCCAAGCGCGTCTGGCGCCACCGCCGAGCCATCGCGAAGGCGCGGCACACAGCTGGCCGGCGGCTTGCGGCCCTGGTTGACCCATTCATCCAGGGCCACCACCAGCGCGCGCAGCGCCGCTTCCGGATTGTGCGGATTGCAGTGATTGACGCAGTTGCCGCGCTCGGTGTCGGAGGTGGCCGAGCCGCCGTGCTGGGTGCTGGCGACGAGGTAGGCACGTGCGCCTTGCGGCAGACGCACATCGCGCTTGCCCAGCGGATCGGTGCTGAGCAGCGATGCGCCTTTCTGCCAGTATTCCGAGGAAGTGTTGGTTTCGATCAGCAGCGGGTCGCAGCCGTCGCGACGGAGCAGCGAGCCGGTTTCGCCGGTGAATGGATCATGGAGTTTCGCCGCGGAAAACGGAAAGGCGTTCTCCGGATACAGGTGATCGTCGTGCTGTGTGCCGGTGCGCCAGGGTTCACCGAATTCGGTGTTGAGAAAGACGCGGCCCACCCCGGCCGCGTGCGACAGTGCGCCGTCGAACACCTTGCGCCCGGCCTCGTCCTGATTGAAACCCTGGCTGATGTGGTCGCGGATATAGCGGCCGCTTTGCGAGCGCCCGATGGCGAGCGCTGCCTTGTATCGCCGCGCGGTTGCCGTATTGCGCTGAAAGTGGTCATCAGCTTCATGGCGCAGGAAGGACACCAGATCACGCGTGGCGGCGAGGCCCACGCCCAGCACCTTGGGGTCACGCGCCGGATAGTAAAGATCGTAGAGTGATCCGGGCGCGGGCAGCGTGCCTTCGGGCAACAGCCGTATGCTGCGCGAGTTGACGTAGGCCCATTGCGAGACCGGTATCTCCACGCGCGGATCGGACTCCCTGCGTCGCACGGTCAGGCGGGCCTGTGCCTGATCCAGCGTGGCCGCTTCATAGAAGAGTCGGAAGGTGTCGACCGGCGTGCCGCGGTCGCCGGATACCAGCTCCTCGCGGATCACCCTGACGATGGGTTGGCCATTACGGGTGGGAATGATGGGCTGCATGCCCATGCCATGCTTGATGCGCGGCGCATCGGGCTCCCAGCCGCTCCACACCAGCGTGTGGCCGCGGCGCAGGAACAGCGCGTTGCCCAGGTCGCGCAATTGCTGCGGGTTGTTATTGCGTCCGGGCGCGTCCATGAAGCCGGAGAAAGCGAGCTTGTTGCCGCGATTGACGACTTCGTAGATCAGCGTGCCGCAGTCCTTGTCCGGATCGACCGGGCGCAGCATGCACAAATCCACTTCGTACTCGACCCGGCCGCGCGCGTTGCGTGGCGCCAGGTCGATGTTGACGATGACGCGGTTGCGCGCATCAAGCGGATCGAGTTCGCCTCGTGCGATGCCGGTCAGGCGCTCGTAGGCGCCGGTGTCGCCGAAGCGGGCGCTGTCGGCGAACGATTCAGTGTGATCAATACGTATGCTGGTGAGCATGTAATGGTTCCTCTAGTCAATGTCCGTGCCGGAGGGAGTGGTGGTTGGTGCCGGGGCGGGCGTCGCCGTGCTGCCGGTTACACCTGTGCCGGCATCGGGACTCGCATCCGTACTGTCTGCCGCTGGTGCCGGCGTTGCGGAGTTCGGCTGTGGCGCTGTCGATGGAGTGGCCGGTTTGCCCACCGCGGCTGGCGGATTTAACTGCGTAGGATGGGCTGCCGGCAGATCGGCCTGCAGGTACAGCATGAAGGCCAGGCCAAGTGCCGCCAGTCCGAACAGGATAATGAGAAGGAACATGCTGTGCCGGGGCTATTGTTTCAGATGCGCCGCGAAGAAGGATGCGACCTCTTTTTTCGCGTCGGCCCATGCGTAGGGATCGCCGCCGGTGGTGGCGCCCTGGCCCGTTGGTGAATTACCGTTGGTGCGCTGCG
Organism: Betaproteobacteria bacterium; assembly: GCA_947479645.1. Classification (GTDB taxonomy): domain Bacteria; phylum Pseudomonadota; class Gammaproteobacteria; order Burkholderiales; family SG8-39; genus CAIYPG01. Next base: position 58,707 of record CANKAJ010000007.1, read on the forward strand.
CGCTGTATCGCACCGGTGCGTTGTTGTCGAAGGAATGGTGGACGCCGGGATAGATTTTGATATCGATCGGGTGGCCGGCCGCGCGCGCTGCATCGACCAGCTGACGGCAGGGTTCGGCCGGTGTCCAGTCGTCCTTTTCGCCGATCAGGATCAGCAGCGGCGCGATCGGCTTATAGGCGCCAGAATGGCCGATGATCGGTCCGCGGTTGCCGTTCTGCAGTTGGACCTCCCAGTGGCCATAGCGCCGCGCGCAGGCGGGATAGAGCGCCACCGCCGACGCAAAGCCGTCGCGCTTGGCTCCAGCCAGCAGATCGAGCGAGTTGACCGATTCGACCATCGCCGCCAGCGTGGTCCATCCGCCGTGCGATCCACCCATGATGCCCACGCGCTTTGCGTTGACATAAGGCAGCGCGCGCAGTGCTGCCAATGCGCCATAGGCATCGGCCGCCCGCACGGTTCCGTTCGCGACGTTCGACACAGTGCCCGGCAGGGTGCAGGTGCCATCGGCAAAACCGCGCGGGGAGAAACTGTCCGGGACCAGCACGACGTAACCCTCGGAGACGAGTTCGCCGGCCCAGCGCATCGGCGCGCCGCTGGAGCGCGGTCCGAGGCCGCTGCAATCGTGCACGATGACCACCGCAGGGAAGGGGCCGTCGCCATCGGGTTTGATCAGCGTCGCAGGAAGTTGTTTGCCGTCAAGGGAATTGACGGTCAGGGAGGATCGGGTCTCGGCGTAGGCGTTTACGCTGTATGCAGTCGGCAATAGCATGAGCAGCAATGCGGACAGCAGCAGTTCGGACAAAATTGCAGGTCGCGCGCGCATCATGCCCTCCTTAGGCTCTGCCCCGGCAGATTTGGAAGCGGCGATATTACCGCGTGGCCCCGCACTCCGACAGGCCGCGCTGGACGGCTTTGGCAATCGTGGCGCGCATTTCCGGTGTTTGCAGCAGTTCTTCTTCGCGCCGGTTGATGATGACCCCAGCCTCCAGCAGTACCGCCGGCATGGCAGCCATTTTCAGCACGACCAGATTGTCGTAGTAATAGACGCCGTTTTCGCGATCGGCCCATGGCTTGCTTTCGCCGCGAATCGTCTCGGCATGGTGAGGCGTCGGCTGCAGACCCTGCATTATGAGCGCAGCGCCAATGCGGCTGGCGCAACGCAGGCTGGCTTCCAGTTTGGGATTCTTGCGCGAGACGAACAGCGAGAATCCGGAGAAGCGGTCGGTGTATTGGCGGGGCACTCCCTGCCACTCCCATGGTTCGAGAAAGTGCGGCTGGGCCGAATCATGATGCACAGCCAGGAAGAAACTGGCGCCGCCGGCGCGGGCGGCGCGTGCCCTGGCGTGCAGATGAACCATGTTGCCGTCAGCGCCGATGGGCAGGGGGCGCGTGCCGGCACTGGCCAGCGCCTCGCCGATTGATCTGGCCAGTGCCGCATTGAATTCGAACTCGGGAATGCCGCGGGCGCTGATCGCGCCGGGATTCTCGCGGTAATGGCCGACGTCAATCGCGATCACGGGTGCTTGCTCGGCGAACACCATCAGTGGCGCAAAGAGGAGGGGCGCGGCGGCGCAAAATCGGCTCAGGTTCATGTCGGGGCATCCTATGACCATCCTGTTCGCCATGCAAATCCAATCGCGGACTTTGGGGCGTTTTTGATGTCCATAAGATCAGGCCTTGACTTAAACTACCTTCTTTTCTCCGACTCGTCAGTGCTCCATGGCCAATTTGATCCGCTATTCATTTTTCATTCTTGTGTGCCTGATTGGCACCGCCTACGCCGCCGCGCCCATTCCCGTTGGCCCCAACGGCGTCCCCTCGCTTGCGCCCATGCTGACGCAGGTGACGCCGGCCGTGGTCAACATCTCGGTGACGGCGCGCGATCCGGCCGAGAGCAATCCGCTGTTGCGCGACCCGTTCTTCCGGCGCTTCTTCAATATCCCCGATGAGCAGGCCAAGCCGCAGCAGTCGGCGGGTTCGGGGGTGATCGTGGATGCCGCGCGCGGCCTGGTCGTCACCAACAACCACGTCATCAAGGACGCGCAGGAAATTATCGTGACGCTGAAGGATCGGCGCGAGCTGAAGGCGACGCTGGTGGGCACCGATCCGGGCACCGACATTGCCTTGCTGCGCGTGCCGGCGCAAGCCTTGGCCGCGCTTAAATTCGGCGATTCCGAGGCGCTGAATGTGGGTGACTTTGTGGTGGCCATCGGCAATCCGTTCGGTCTTGGTCAGACGGTGACCTCGGGTATCGTATCGGCGCTGGGGCGCACCGGGCTGGGCATTGAAGGCTACGAGGAATTCATCCAGACCGACGCCTCCATCAATCCGGGCAATTCGGGCGGTGCGCTGGTGAATCTGAAGGGCGAACTGATCGGCATCAATACCGCCATCGTCGGTCCCTCGGGCGGCAACGTCGGCATCGGCTTTGCCGTGCCGGTATCCATGGTGCGGCTGGTGATCGCGCAGATCCAGCGCTATGGTGAAGTACGGCGCGGCCGCATCGGCACCACCAGCCAGGACCTGACCCACGAGCTGGGCAGGAAAATGGGCGTCAATCTGACCGAAGGTGCTGTCATCGTTGCCGTGGAGGCAGGATCAACGGCACAAAAAGGAGGTCTTCGGGCCAAGGATATTGTCACGTCGGCGAATGGTCGCGCGGTGCGCAGTTCATCGGATTTTCGCAATCGCGTCGGGTTGACGCCGGTGGGTGAAGATGTGGAAGTGCAGGTGAATCGCGGCGGGCAGATCGTGCCATTGCGCATCCGGGTTGCCGAGCCATTTGCCGCCACCAGCATTCCCGGCGAGGCCGTGCCGCAACTGGCTGGCGCCAGCGTGGCCGACATTGAAAAGGGCATGCCCATGTATGGCGAGGTGCAGGGCGCCATCGTCACGGCGGTGCAGGCCAACAGCCCGGCGGCGCGCAGCGGGCTGCTGCGTGGCGATATTCTCTATGGCGTCAATCGCACCCGCGTGCGCAACGTGAAGGAGTTACTGGCCGCATTGCGCTCGGGCGAAAAGCCCATGCAGATCGCCTTGCTACGTGGCGAGAACCGCATGTCGCTGGTGATCCGCTGAACTTTTACAACTCGTTTCAAAATGAACACCCGCTGAGTTTGTCATTCCGAGTGCAGCGAGGAATCTGCTGTAAATGCAAACCATAAAGCAGATTTTTCGGCCTGTGGCCTCAGAATGACAAAGTGGACGCCGTTAAACGTTCATGCTTGGCTTTTGAGCTGCAGCGATTTGTACTCGAGGAATTCCTCCAGCCCGTAGACCCCCGCCTCGCGCCCGTGGCCCGATTGCTTGAAACCGCCGAAGGGCGCGTTCATGTTGAACGCCCCGCCGTTGATGTCGATCTGACCGGCGCGCAGGCGCCGCGCGACTTTCTGTGCGCGTGCCGTATCGGCCGACCACACGCCGGCGGCAAGGCCGTAGATGGTGTCGTTGGCGATGCGGATGGCATCTTCCTCGTCCTTGTAGGTGATGATCGACAGTACCGGCCCGAAGATTTCCTCCTGGCCGATTGTTGACCTGGGATCGACCTTGCCAAATACCGTGGGTTGCACGTAGTAGCCGCCACGCAGCTCATTGGCAAGGCCAGCCGGCGCGTCCGCGCCGCCGGTCACCAGTTCCGCACCCTCGGCGATGCCTTTGGCGATATAGCCGCGCACGCGCTCCAGCTGGGCCGCGGAAGTGAGGGGGCCCAGACGCGTGGTCTCCGCCATCGGATCGCCCGGGGTGTAGGCCTTCGCGGTCGCAGCGGCCAGCGCTTTTGCTTCTTCGTATTTCGTCTCTGGTACCAGCATGCGCGTGAACGCGGTGCAGGTCTGTCCGGAGTTCAGATAACAATTGCCGACGGTGCCCTTCACCGCAGTGGCAAGGTCGGCATCATCCAGAATCACCGAGGCCGACTTGCCGCCGAGCTCCAGCGTGACCCGCTTGACGGTCTGCGCGGCGAGTTCCGAGATGCGCTTGCCGGCGCGCGTGGAGCCGGTGAACGAAATGGCGTCAACCTCGGGATGTTTCACCAGCGCTTCTCCGACCACGGTGCCCAGGCCGGTGACCAGGTTGAACACGCCGGCCGGCAGTCCGGCGGCGTGGATGACTTCGGCGAGGATGAAGGCATTGAACGGCGCAACCTCGGATGGCTTCAGCACCACAGTGCAGCCGGCCGCCAGCGCCGGCGCCACCTTGAGCGCGATCTGATGCAGCGGATAATTCCACGGCGTGATTGCGCCGACCACGCCGACGGCGTCGCGCAGCACCAGCGAGTTGCCCACCTGTTCCTCGAATTGGAAGTCGGCCGCCATCTTCGCGTAGTTGCCGAAGGTGGCGATCGGCAGAGCTGCCTGTATGCGCCCGGAGAGCTTGATGGGCATGCCGACTTCCTGCGCCATGATCTTGCCGAGTTCGTCGGCACGCGCCTTGAGGCCGGCGGCAATCTTGGCAAGAAATTCGGCGCGCGCGGCCGGCGCTGTCTGCGACCAGGCATCGAACGCGCTGCGTGCCGCGGCGACGGCAGCATCGATGTCCTTGTCTCCGCCCGCGGGCACGCAGCCCATCACTGCGCCGGTACCGGCGTGATGCACGGCGATGCTATCGCTTGACGAAGGGGTGACCCACTGGCCATTGATGTAGAACTGTGTGCGCTCTTGCATGGCGGATTTCCAGCTGAAAGGAAGTGTCCATTTTAGTCCAGCGCCGGTGCCCAGCGGGTATGATCACGCCTTTCAATTGGCCGTGATCATGATGGAAAGCATCCGCTATCGCATTACCCCGGTTTCACCGCAAGCGCATCTCTTCGAAGTGACCTGCACGGTGGCCGATCCCGATCCGCAGGGGCAGCAGTTCGCGCTGCCGGCGTGGATTCCGGGCAGCTATCTGGTGCGCGATTTCGCGCGGCATATCGTTTCGATCCGCGCAGTTCAGGGTCGGGGGGGCAAGGACGGCAGCGGCGCCCCGGTTGAACTGGTGAAGCTGGACAAGCACACCTGGCGGGCCGCCCCGGTTGCAGCGGGTGCCATCACCGTGATCTGCGAGGTGTATGCATGGGACTTGTCGGTGCGTGGCGCGCACCTCGATACCACGCACGCCTTCTTCAACGGCACCAGTGTGTTTCTGCGTGTGCTCGGCAAGGAGTCGCGGCCGTGTGATGTGGAGATCGTGGCGCCACGCGGGGCGCGCTATCGCAAGTGGGAAGTGGCCACCGCCATGCGCCGCAACGGCGCGCCGGCCTGGGGCTTTGGCGCCTATACCGCGTCCGACTACGATGAGCTCATCGATCATCCGGTTGAATTGGGATCATTTACGAGAAAGAGCTTTCGAGCCATGGGAGTTCCCCATGAAATTGTGATCACCGGTCGCCATCGCGCCGACATGTCGCGGCTGTGTCGCGACATGCAGCGCATCTGCGAGCAGCACATCGATTTTTTCAGAAGCCCGGCGCCCATGGACCGCTACGTCTTTCTGGTCTCCGCGCTGGGGGACGGCTATGGCGGGCTGGAGCACCGCGCCTCGACGGCGCTGGTGTGTTCGCGCAATGATCTGCCCACGCCGGGCATGCAAGAGGCCAGCGAGGGCTATCGCACCTTTCTTGGGCTGGTCAGTCACGAGTATTTCCATACCTGGAACGTGAAACGCATCAAGCCGGCGGTGTTCACGCCCTATGACCTCAATCGCGAGAACTACACCACGCTGCTGTGGGCATTCGAAGGCATCACGTCCTACTACGATGACCTGGCGCTGGTGCGTTCGGGCCTGATCAGCCGGGAGCAGTATCTGGAGTCGCTGGGCCGCGGCATCACCCAGTTATTGCGTACACCAGGACGCCACAAGCAGACGGTCACCGAATCCAGTTTCGAGGCCTGGACCAAGTATTACCGCCAGGACGAAAACTCGCCCAATGCCATCGTCAGCTATTACGGCAAGGGCAGTCTGGCGGCGTTGTGCCTGGATTTGTTCATCCGCAGTCGCACCGATGGGCGCAAATCCCTGGACGACGTGATGCGCGCGCTGTGGCGGCAGCATGGGCTGACCGGCAAGGGCGTGCCCGAGGATGGCGTCGAGCGGCTGGCTGAGGCCGTAACACGCTTGAAATTGAAGCCTTATTTCGACCGCTGGCTGCGCTCGACGGCGGAATTGCCGCTGGCGGCGCTGTTGGCTACCCATGGCGTGGCAATGAATTTGCGCCCGGCCGAATCCGAGG
>CANKAJ010000008.1 GCA_947479645.1 Betaproteobacteria bacterium
GGATTTGTGTCCCGACCGGAATTTCGCGAACATTTGCCGATTATGTTCAATTCGCCGGTTCCATGCCGTCCACTTTGCCCTCGGTTTCAAAGTTCGGAAGAGGTTCGGCGCGGTTCGGCCGAGCGTCGGTCAGCCGCTGAGTAGCCGAGTATTTTCTTGGGCTTGCGCAACCGTAGCTGCGTCAATGAAACGACACGGTAGAACGCTAAATAATGGTCATACATGCACGTTTTGGCGAAATTTCGAATGCCTAAAACATAGTTAAGGCCCGCCCTGGGTTTGATAGCGGGTCGGGTCTGCAAATCCCGAAGCGTCAAATCCGGCACGGCGCAGGCGACAGGCGTCGCATTGTCCACACGCCCTGCCCTGAGCATCGGCCTGATAGCAGGACACAGTCATTGCATAGTCGACGCCCAACGCCTTGCCACGTCGAATGATGTCCGCTTTCGACAAATCAATTAATGGCGTGTGCAGTCTGAGCCGGCTGCCTTCCACCCCCGCTTTGGTGGCAAGATTGGCAAGCCGTTCGAAGGCAAGCATATATTCGGGACGGCAGTCCGGATAACCCGAATAGTCCACAGCATTGGCCCCGAAAAAGATGTCGTTGGCTCCAAGCACTTCGGCCCAGGCAAGCGCCAGCGACAACATCACCGTGTTGCGCGCGGGGACATACGTCACCGGTATCTGCCCCACACTGACACCATCCGTTGGAACCGCGATAGCGCTGTCAGTCAGCGCCGAACCGCCAAACGCATGCAGGTCAATGGAAATGAGCTTGTGCCCGACTGCGCCGAGCGCACCAGCCACTCTTCGCGCCGCATCCAGTTCGGACTGGCTGCGTTGACCATACGCGATGGACAGGCAATAGGGTGAATAGGCTTCGCTCCGGGCAATGGCGAGTACCGTTGCGGAATCAAGTCCACCCGATAGGAGTACAACCGCGGATTTCACACGCAATACACGCTCAATCGACGGGGGGCTCTCACTTTCTCTGCAGGCGTTGCTTGGCCTGCTCGGCAGCCGGGCTGGTCGGATACTTCTTGACCAGCTGCTGCAAGGTCTCGCGCGCGCCACGGGCGTCATTCATTTCAGCCTGCGAACTGGCGATATTGAGCATGGCATCGGATGCCTTGGAATTGTCAGGCCAGGTCGCTATCACTTTTTGCTGCGCGGCGATGGCACTCTTGTAGTCACGCAGAGCGTAATGCGCATTGCCTATCCAGTATTGAGCGCTCGGAAGCAATGTACTGGAGGGATAGTTCGACATGAATCCCTGAAAAGCCGCGATAGCTGCACCGAAGTTGTTCTGGCGGAATTGATTGAGTGCCGCTTCGTAGGATTCCTTTTCCTTGGCCGCTTCACGCTCCGGAGCGGAGAGCTTTTCCTGCAATTGCACCTGCACTTGTTCCAGTTTTCGCAATCGCGCGTCCAGATCGACATATAAATCGCGCTGCCGGCGCTCCAGGTTTTCGGTCTGGTTGATCAGTGTCTCGTTCTGCCCGCGCAAACGGGCAATGTCCTGCCTGAGCGCATCAAGCTGCGTGGCCAGATCGATGATGGCACGCCTGTCCTGCACGGCGGCATCCAGTCTGGATAGGCGCTCATCCACCTTGCCAAGGCGCTCATCAACCGAGCGTTGCGCGGCTTCAACCTGCGCCTTCAGACTGGCGATCATTTTGCGGGCTTCTTCGTCATCAAACAGCGCGGCATGCGCCGGCGCCAGCGTCAGTACCGCGAACACCAGCGACAGCGCTGCATTGATGAACGCACGCGCAGATTTGCACGGCGAACCCGCGTTGCTACGCGTCATACCGAACCACCCCGGCACTTTCATCACACGTGCCCCGACCTAGTATTCGCCGCCATACAGCAAGTCGCTCCGGCGATTCTGTGCGTAGCACGCGTCGTTTTTTTCCTCGCAGCGCGGCCGCTCTTCACCCAGGCTGACTGCTTCAATCTGCGCATCCTGCGCACCCAGGAGCCCCATCAGGCGTTTAACCGCATCAGCCCGGCGCTGACCGAGCGCGATGTTGTACTCGCGGCTGCCCCGTTCATCGGTATTGCCCTGGATCAACATTCTGGCACTGCGATTGTCGTTCAGGTACTTCGTATGCGCCTGCAACATCGGACGATATTCATCCTTGATGGCGTCGCTGTCATAGTCGTAAAAAATGGAGCGCTTGGACAGGATATTGTTCGGGTCCTTGAGCGGGCTGACCGCTGTCGTTGTGGGTGGCAGCGGCTTGACGGTTACTCCACCCGAAGTCTGAGAACCCGTTGATGGTGAAGCAGGAGCAGCCGGCTTGACTACGGTCGGCGCGCGTTCCTCGACGGCCACCTTGCTTTCCACCGGGGGTTGACTGCTGCAGCCATGAATCAGCATTACCGACAATCCCGTCAACACGACAACCAGTGTTTTGTTCATAGTTAGTCCTCTCTTATTCGGATTCAATTGCCGAGAAACGATCCCCAGGCGGGTTCACGTACATCAGCCGCCTGCACCGTCAATCGCTGGCGAAAACGACCGTCACTTGATACCGCCGCAAGCACGCCACGCCCACCAACTTCCGTGGCATACAGGATCATGCGCGAGTTTGGCGCAAAACTTGGCGATTCGTCCCGTTGCGTGTCGGTCAATACCTGCGTCTGGCGGCTCTCCAGATCCATGGCAGTGAGCTGATAGCGACCACTGTTGCGCGCTATATAGACCAGCGTCTTGCCATCAGGGCTGACTCGCGGTGAAACATTGTAATCGCCCTGGAAGGTCACTCGGGCTGCCTGTCCATCACCGATGGACGCGCGATAAATCTGCGGACTGCCACCACGATCGGACGTGAAATAGATGAATTGACCATCAGGCGAAAAGAAGGGCTCAGTGTCGATTGCCGTGGTCTGCATCAGTCGCCGCAGATTGCTGCCATCCGGATTGATCAGATAGATCTGCGAGCCACCATCCCGTGACAGCACCACGGCGAGTTGCTTGCCATCGGGGGACCAGCGTGGCGCGGAGTTGGACCCTTTGAAATTGGCCACCGGTATCTGCCGGCCACCGATCAGGTCCTGCACGTAGACCGCAGGCTTCTTGAGCTGAAAAGACACATAGGCCAGACGCGTGCCATCGGGCGACCATGACGGCGACAATATCGGCTCCGGTGACGCCAGCACGGTCAGTGCATTCTGACCGTCGGCATCGGCAACCTTGAGTTCAAAGCGCCCCTGCTGCTTGACCACGTAGGCGATGCGCGTCGAAAAAACACCGCGCTCCCCAGTCAGTTTTTCATGGATGAAATCGGAAATCTTGTGCGCTGTCAGCCGCAGTTGCGAGGCGGCAAAGGTATACACGGCGCCGCCCAGTTCTGCCCGCTTTTGCACATCCAGCAGTCTGAAGGTCGCTTCAAAACGACCATCGGACAGACGCCGCACGCTTCCGATCAATATGGCGTCAGCAAGCCGGCTGCGCCAGTCGGCAAAGTTCACCTGGGCCAATTCACTGGGCGGGCTACTCACCCCACCTGCGTAAAGCATGCGAAAGCGCCCGCTTCGCTGCAGATCAGCTTCGACGATGTCGCTGATACTGGCAGGCAATGCCGATTCACCTGCAAATTGCAGCACGGCGATCGGAATCTGATTGGCTCCCGAGCCCGTAATCTCGATGGTCAACTGGGCGAAAGCGTTGCCGGCCAGCATGGCCAGGCCGAGCAGCAGGGATGCAATTGTCGAAGTGGCGCGGTTCATTATTGTCAGGATACGTTGCTCTGGATAAGAGTGTCGCATTTTTGCGATTCGCATTTATCTCGAGCCATCCCGCCCAAACGACCCGATCAAGGTGGGGATTATACCGGCATCATTCCTGCGGACGAAACTTCAATTCGAGCTGGCGCTGGAACTGGTCCGGCCTCGCCGTGGGTAGCGGCGAGGATTTTCGTATGGCGCGTTCCACTGCTTCGTCATAGGCCCTGAAACCCGAGGACTTGCGCAAGCGCACATCAATCACTTCTCCGGTGGGAATCTGAACCACATCGAAAATGGCCTCCGGATTCCCGGTTACACCAGGCGGTATCACGATATTGCCGCGGATCTTGGCCTGAATACGACTGGCATAACCACTGTCCAGAGCGGGCGCCGACGCGGGCGGTGCCGTTACGGTTTCACGCTTGGCACGATCCTGTGCCAGTGACTGGGTCTCACGCGCCAGTTGTTCCTGCATTCTTGCGCGCGCCTCTGCGTCGAAACGCAGATCCTCTTTCTTGATCGGCTTCTTTTCACGCTCAATGGCAATATCGGGCTTCTTCGGTGCCGGGGCCGGCTTTGGCTCGGCCTTGGCAACAGGCTTGGGCAGCGGCTCCGGATCGGCTTTTGGCGGGGGCTCAACCTTTTCAATTGCCGGTGCAAACTCGGCGACCGGCACCTCTGACCACAACTCAACGACAATGGCATCCGGTGCCTTGGCTGACCAACGCACACCAAAAAACAGCACAGCAAACAACAGCACATGGACCAGCGCCGCCAGCACCGCTGAAGGCAAACGCGCCGGATCGGCAAGAGGCATCTGCATCACGGCCGCGTTCATCAACGCGCTGCCGGCTGCACCAGTAGCCCGACGCGGCGGATATTGGCACGCTGCAACTCGTCCATGACTTTCAACACAGCGTCATAGCGCACGTTCTTGTCGGCGGCAATGACCACCGGCTGATCGGGATTGCGAGCCTGGCGATCGCGCAGCGCAGCAACGAGCTCAGCATTGGAAACATTGCGTTCCGCATTATTACCCTTGTCCCTCTCACGCAACACTAACGTCGCATCGGCGCGAATCATGACTTCCAGCGGCGCCGCCGGCGGTTGCGCCGACTTGCCAAGACTGGGCAAGTCGACCACTCCCGGATTGGCCAGCGGCGCGGTCACCATGAAAATCACCAGCAGCACCAGCATGACGTCGATATACGGCACGACGTTGATTTGATTCATCAGCTTGCGCGGTCTCACGCGGCCTCCAATGTCATATCAGCGGGCCTGTGCCTGGCGCTGCAGGATGTTTGAAAACTCCTCGGTGAAGCTCTCAAACCGAACTGCAATGCGATCGACATCGTGGGAAAAGCGATTGTAGGCAACAACGGCGGGAATGGCGGCAAACAGGCCAATGGCGGTCGCCACCAGCGCCTCTGCGATACCGGGAGCAACCGCCGCCAGCGTGGCGCCCTGCACCGTGCTCAATCCCCGGAATGCATGCATGATGCCCCACACCGTGCCAAGCAAGCCGACATAGGGGCTGACCGAACCGACCGAAGCGAGGAACGCGAGGTGCGCCTCCAGACTATCCATCTCACGCTGATAGGTGGCGCGCATGGCGCGCTGGGCACCATCCACGATGGCGGATGGGTCAGCGCCCCGTTGGCCCTTCAATTTTAGAAATTCGCGAAACCCGGCTTCAAATATGCGCTCCAGTCCGCCAGTGGCGTGGCGATGATTCACCGCACTCTGATAAAGCGCATTCAGATCCGAGCCCCCCCAGAAGTCACGTTCGAATTTTTCCGTCTGGCTGCGCGCCTCCCGAATGGCGAAGTATTTCCTGAATATCCAGTACCAGGACATGAAGGAGACGCCCAGCAGCAACGCCATGACGAACTGAACGACCGCGCTGGCGTTCCAGATCAGGGAGAGTATGGACAGGTCCTGGGTAACATTCATGATGAGGTTGGGAATTTTTCCAGTATTCGTTCGGGCACGGGAATCGGTTTGTAAGTAGCAGCACTCACGCAGGCGATCGTGATTTCGGCATCCACCATAAGTTCTTCACGGCGCAACACCTGTTGTTCGAATACCAGTCGCGCACGCCTGGGCTGAGCGACTCGTGCAGTGATGTTGAGCATATCATTGAGCAATGCCGGCCTGCGATAATTGATCTTCGCCGAATGCACAACGAAACAGACACCGTCATCGCGCAATAGTTTCCCGAGGTCAAAACCCAGCGATTGCAGCAATTCGGTCCGCGCATTTTCCATGAAACCGAGGTAATTGGCGTGGAACACCACACCGCTGGCATCGGTATGCTGGTAATAAACACGCTGCGGCCAGACAAAGGGCGCAGGAATCATTGGGCACTTGCAGGAGCATCGGAAAACAATTCTCCCGACGGTGAAGTACGGGGTGCCGCAATGCCGAAATGGCGGTAGACCGCGGGCGTGGCAATGCGCCCGCGCGGCGTCCTTTGCAGATAACCTTGCTGGATCAGGAAGGGTTCCAGCACATCTTCGATGGTATCGGACTCCTCTCCGATAGCAGCGGCCAGATTGTCCAGGCCCACCGGACCACCGGCAAATTTTTCGACAATCGCAAGCAGTAACTTTCTATCCATCACATCCAGCCCGAGCACATCCACATCGAGCATTTGCAGTGCTGCATCAGCGACCGGCTTCGATATGTGACCATTCGCCTTGACCTGCGCAAAGTCCCGCACGCGACGCAACAACCGGTTAGCGATGCGTGGTGTCCCGCGGGAACGTCGCGCCACTTCCATTGACCCTTCACCGGAAATTTCCACTTCCAGCAGACCTGCCGAGCGGTCGACGATCTGCTTCAGTTCGCTGTGGGAGTAGAACTCCAGTCGCGCCACGATACCAAATCGATCGCGCAGGGGATTGGTCAACATGCCGGCACGGGTCGTCGCTCCGACCAGCGTGAATGGCGGCAGATCAAGCTTTACAGATCGCGCTGCCGGTCCTTCGCCAATCATGATGTCGATCTGGTAATCCTCCAGCGCCGGATAGAGAATTTCCTCGACGATCGGCGACAGCCGGTGAATTTCGTCGATGAACAGCACGTCATTGGGTTCAAGATTGGTCAGTATGGCCGCCAGATCGCCCGGACGCTCAAGCACCGGACCGGAGGTCTGGCGCAGGTTGACACCCATTTCGCGCGCGATGATGTGCGCAAGTGTGGTCTTGCCCAGGCCGGGTGGCCCGAACAACAGCACATGGTCAAGCGCCTCCTTGCGATACCGGGCAGCCTCGACAAAAATCGACAGTTGCCCGCGAATCTTCTCCTGCCCCACGTATTCATCAAGGGACTTTGGACGTAATGCGCGCTCAACAACCTCTTCCTGAACGGAGGCGGGAGTCGCTGCAATCAGGCGGTCGGTTTCAATGGCCATGCGCTATCTTACCCTGCCATCGACAGCGATTCGCTGTCCCCGTTGCTTATTAGCGCAGCCCAACTGTTCGGAGAAATCATCCCCGTACACCCGGGCTTGCGGCAGACACCAACGGATAAGACCAAGGTGCCTATTCGAGCTTGATGTTGGCCTGTTTTACCACCTTGCCCCAGCGCTCGATGTCGGACTTGATGGTGGCCAGAAACTGTTCCGGAGTACCACCGGCAGGTGATACCCCATCCTGGGCGAGCAGGGTAGCGACTTCCTTGTCTTGCAGAACGGTATTCGCGTCCTTGTTGAGTTTGTCAACAATGGCGCGAGGAATACCCTTGGGTCCGATCAAGCCATGCCACAGCACCACTTCAAAACCGGGGAAACCCGCTTCGCTCACGGTTGGCACATCCGGCGCTCCGGGAATACGCTTGGCAGTCGTCACGGCAAGGCTGCGCAGACGACCACTTTTGGCCTGCGTCAAGGCTGTTGAAACGCTGCCGAAAATCAACTGGACATCACCGGCCATGGCGCCGCTTAGCGCCGGGCCGGTGCCCTTGTAGGGTACGTGCAACACTTTGATTTTGGCCACATCCAGAAAATACTCGGTCGCAAGGTGGGTGATGCTGCCGGCACCCGCCGTCGCATAGGAATACTTCTCGGGCTGCTTCTTCGCCAGGTCAACGAATTCCTTCAATGTGTTGGCCGGCGTTCCGGGATTAACTGCAACCAGGAATGGCCCCTGCGACAATTGAACCACGGCCGAAATATCCGCTGCGGAATCAAAAGGCAATTTGTAAAAGGCCGGGTTGACGGTGTAACTGCCCGAGATCAGCAAAAGCGTATAACCATCCGGTGGCGATTTGACGCCGATCTCAGCGCCAAGGTTGCCGCCGGCGCCAGGCTTGTTATCGACGAGAAAGGGCTGTCCCATCGCATCGGTAAACTTCTTGGCAATCAGGCGGGCAATAAAATCCGTGCCCCCGCCCGGCGCAAACGGCGCCACGATTCTGACCCCTTTGCTGGGATACTGTTGCCCCTGCACTGCGGCTGCTCCAAGCGCAAGCAAAGCCAAAGCCAGGTATCGAATGATTGCTTTCATCGTCTTCTCCTTTTGATGTATCAGGTCCAGCTTGCCGCAGTGACAGGCTGTCACAAATCCATTTCGTATCGTCTGCAGGCATCCTTGACCTGCCCCTCCACTACACGTGCCCGTGATTCGTGTTCCTTGTAACGCATCCCCGCAATATTCATGCAAATACTTTGCGGCAAATTGAATTATCCACCATTCTGGATGGCGCATAAAAAAAGCATTCAGGCCTTGGCCAATAACTTGAGCGCCTGACGAATTCCATCGGAGACCGACAAGCCCTCAGGCAAATGCTTGACTGCGCCTTGCGCCTCTTTCTCGCTGTACCCCAACCCCAGCAACGCATTCAGGATGTCACTGGAAGCCGGTTTGGCACGATTCATGACTACCCCGGGTGCAAAATCGGTACCCAGCTTGTCCTTGAGTTCCAGCAAAAGTCGTTCGGCAGTCTTCTTGCCGATACCCGGAATTTTCACCAGCCGGCCGGCTTCCTGTGCTGCCACCGCCTCCCCCAATTCGCCGACCGACAGGCCGGACAGCACCGCGAGCGAGGTGCGTGCGCCCACGCCGGATATTTTCAAGATCTGACGAAACACCCTGCGCTCGGAGTCGCTGCCAAAACCGTACAACAGGTGCGCATCCTCACGAACGACTAGGTGGGTAAACAGTGAAACCCGCTCACCAGTCGCAGGCAGATTGTAGAACGTGCTCATGGGCACTTCCACGTCATAGGCGAGGCCGCCTGTGTCCACCAGAATCTGCGGCGGATTCTTTTCCAGCAATACACCGGATATGCGACCGATCATGCGCTCACCTTCCTACCAGACGACCCTGCTTCATGCGCAATCCGCGCGTTTTCAATTGCCCCATGCCCTGTCCGCCGTGTGCATGGCAAATCGCACAAGCCAATGCGTCAGATGCATCCGTACCGGGCGCCGCAGCCAGACCAAGCAGGCGTTTGACCATTTCCTGTATTTGCTCCTTGGCCGCGTGCCCCTTGCCAACCACGGCCTGCTTCACCTGCAAGGCGGTGTATTCCGATACCGGCAGCTGCGCATCGACCGCGGCGCAGATTGCCGCACCACGCGCCTGCCCAAGCGCCAGGGTCGAGTTTGGATTGACATTGACGAACACCCTTTCAACCACCACTTGCGAAGGCGAATAAGTGAGGATCACTTCGCGAACGCCCTCAAAGATCGTCTTGAGCCGGTCGGGCAACTCGCCCACGGGCACGCGCACGCAACCGCTTGCGATATAGGCCAGCCTGGCACCGGATTTTTCGATGACCCCAAAACCAGTCACTCTCAAGCCCGGATCAATGCCAAGAATGCGGATTGCGGTGGAACTGCTGCGCGAGGAAGGCATGCGGGGATTATACGAGCAAGATTCCCGCCGCTTCGATCTGCTGTGAGCGCAGCGGGCGATTGCTGTCAGGCGTCGATGACGGCTGAGGTATAGACTTCCTGCACGTCGTCCAGCGACTCCAGCGCATCCAGCAGCTTCTGCATCTTGACCGCATCGTCTCCCGTCAGCGTGACTTCGATATTCGGCTTCATCGTGATTTCAGCCAGTTCAGACTTGAGGCCGGCCTTGTCCAGACCATCCCTGACCGCTGCGAAATCCGGCGGTGCGCACACCACCTCAATCGAGCCATCCTCATTGGTGATGACGTCCTCTGCGCCGGCGTCAATTGCCGCCTCCATGACCTTGTCTTCACTAATGCCCGGAGCAAAGAAAAACTGCCCGCAATGCTTGAACAGAAAGGCCACCGAACCATCTGTCCCGAGATTGCCACCAAACTTGGTGAAGGCATGCCTGACATCCGCCACAGTACGCGTGCGATTGTCGGTCATGCAATCGACAATCACGGCCGCGCCGGCAATGCCATAACCTTCGTAACGGATTTCCTCGTACGCCGCGCCCTCCAGTTCGCCAGCGCCGCGCTTCACGGCGTTCATCACCGTTTCTTTACCCAGATTTACCTCACGAGCCTTGTCCATGGCCAGACGCAGGCGCGGATTCATGGCCGGATCGCTGCCGCCCATGCGCGCGGCCACGGCGATTTCCTTGATGACCTTGGTAAAAGCTTTGCCTTTTTTGGCGTCAGTAATGGCCTTCTTGTGCTTGATATTGGCCCATTTGGAGTGTCCTGCCATGGTGGCTATCCTGAATAGTAAGTGGCGTCGTCACTAAAATGAGCGATGGAACCTGCACGGCAGGGTGGCACCACGCATGCGCAACGACTTTAAGCGCCTGAGAGAACGTATAATTTTACCACCCGCTCTCCTTTCATGACCTAGGTGGTTTCTCCATGCCCGAACCGCTCCTGATTGCCAGAACCGACAACATCGACCTCACGCTGCTGCCGGCGCTGGCCAACCGGCACGGCCTGATTACCGGCGCCACAGGCACTGGCAAGACCGTGACGCTGCAGACCCTGGCGCAGGCATTTTCGCGCATTGGTGTCCCGGTATTCATGGCGGACGTCAAAGGTGATCTCTCGGGTCTGTCGCAGCCCGGTACGCCATCACCCCGGCTAGCGGAACGCCTGGCGCTGCTGAAAATCAAGGAATCGGCATTCGCAGCCTGTCCGGTGACATTCTGGGACGTCTTCGCCAGGTCCGGCCACCCGGTGCGCACCACGATTTCCGACATGGGGCCATTGCTGCTGGGGCGAATGCTCGACCTCAATGACACGCAGCAGGGTGTGCTGGCACTGGTCTTCAAGATCGCCGACGACAATGGCCTGTTGTTGCTCGACCTCAAGGACTTGCGGGCCATGCTGCAGCATGTGGGTGAAAATGCCCGTGACTTCCAGACGCAGTACGGCAATGTCTCGACGGCCTCGATCGGCGCAATTCAGCGCGGACTGCTGGAACTGGAACAGCAGGGTGCAGAGCAGTTGTTCGGTGAGCCGGCACTGGATATCAACGATCTCATGCAGACCGTCAAGGGCCAGGGCATGGTGAATATCCTGGCAGCTGACAAGCTGATGAACTCCTCCAAGCTCTATTCCACCTTCCTTCTCTGGCTATTGTCGGAATTATTCGAGCAGTTGCCCGAAGTGGGCGACGCCGATAAACCGAAGATGGTGTTCTTTTTCGATGAAGCGCATCTGCTGTTCAGTGAAGCGCCGAAGATCCTGCTGGAAAAGATCGAGCAAGTCGTGCGCCTGATCCGTTCCAAGGGAGTGGGCGTGTATTTTGTGACACAGAATCCCCTCGATATACCGGAATCCGTTCTGGGGCAGCTGGGTAATCGCGTGCAGCACGCACTGCGGGCATTTACGCCGAAAGACCAGAAAGCGGTCAAGGCTGCCGCGCAGACCATGCGTGCCAATCCATCGTTCGATGCCGCAGCGGCCATTACGGAATTGTCCGTGGGAGAAGCGCTCATTTCCTTCCTGGACGAAAAGGGCCGGCCCTGTGTCGTCGAACGCGCATACGTACTGCCACCCGCATCCCGTATCGGTCCGGTCACCGACACGGAACGCGATGGCGTCATCAAGGGTTCGCTGGTCTATGGTCATTACGAAAAGGCCATCGACAGGGAGTCTGCCTACGAGAAGTTGAAAGCGAAAACCGATACGAAGCAGGCTGCCACACCAACCGGCCCAGCACCCGCTGCCGGCGGGTTGATGGATGCACTGGGCAGCATACTGGGCGGAACAACCGGACCGCGCGGGGCACGCCACGACGGCGTGCTGGCCGCCGCCGCCAAAAGTGCAGCGCGCACAATCGGGTCGCAAGTCGCTCGCGAAATTGTTCGCGGGGTACTCGGATCAATTCTCGGCGGTGGCAGGAAACGTTGAGCCGGAGCGCCATGCAAGCCGCTGGCCCGAATCACGCAACGCCGCGGATCATATGCTGCAGGGGCTTTTCCGCCGCTTTGGCAGAGTCCCTGCAATGACACGCGAGGCGACTGCCGCGCAAGTCGATGCAATCTACTCCCGCGCGGCGCAAGCCTGGATGGAAGGCAACCTGGACAAAGCAGAACAGGCAGCGAGAGAAGCGATTGCGCTTGATCCCGGACTGCCTGCACTGCACTACCTGCTGGGCAGCGCGCTTCTGGACAACGAAAAGTATGCGGCCGCCACAACCGCACTGGAGGAGGCGCTGACTCTCAAGCCACACTTTCCACTCGTGCTGAATGCCGAAACGGGTGCAGCGCTGGCACGCGCTCGTGGTGATATCGCCCGCGGCATCGTCCCTCTATGCGAACCACGTTATGACGGGCCGCAAAGACGAATTTCCGTCATCATCTGCTCAATCACGCCAGCGAAATTCGAACGTGTCAGCGCCAACTACCACCGGCTCCTTGCAGACACGCCGCACGAAATCATCGGCATCCACGATGCCCGTTCGATGTGTGAAGGCTACAAGCGCGGCCTGGCCAAAGCCCGGGGCGAACTGCTGCTGTTTTGCCATGACGACATTGCCATTCTGGCCCCGGATTTTGCCGATCGGCTGCGTAATCGGCTGATCGATCACGAACTGCTTGGCGCAGTCGGAAGCACCCGGCTTTCCGGAGCAGACTGGATTTATTCCCGCTGGCCGCATATGCATGGCCAGGTCGGGATGCCCGCGAATCCGGAATCGCATTCCGGCACCATCGTCACAGCGTTTCACATGCGCGGCCCGCTCACTGCGAATGCCCAGGTCATGGACGGACTTTTCCTTGCATGCACTCGCGAACTGGCTGAAAGAATTAACTTTGACGCCGATACCTTTGACGGCTGGCATCTTTATGATTTCGACTTCAGCTATCGTGCCTGGCGTGCCGGCCGGCGCACCGCCATATGCCATGATTTTCTGGTGGTCCACGCATCATCGGGCGGGTTTGGTGCAAACTGGCAGCGCTACGCGGAGCGATTCATAAAGAAGCACCCGGACGCGCATGCCACCTTTGGCGAAAACCAGGCGCCGCAACTGGTGTCAATCGCCATTCGTTCTGTCGACGAATGGCGATTGTTTACACAACACATGACCGCCAGACCCGGTCCATGATCTCCAACCAGATACTCTTATCTTGTAGACTAGCGACATGAGAATTGGCATTTTGACCAGCGGAGGCGATGCTCCCGGAATGAACGCTGCGGTTCGGGCAGCCACCCGGGCAGCCTTGGCGCGGGACTGGGAAGTCTATGGCATCCGAAACGGCTTTGCCGGGCTGCTCGCAGACAGCATGGAATTGTTGCGAGCTCGCGATGTCGGCGGGATTATCCATCGCGGCGGCACCATGCTCGGGAGTGCGCGTTGCGCAGAGTTTCGCGAGAACGCAGGGCAGGCGAAAGCGTTGCACAACCTTAACCAGCGCGAAATCGACGCACTGCTGGTCATCGGTGGCAACGGCTCGCAGACGGGCTCCGCCAAACTCGCCGAACACGGTTTCAAGGTTGTCGGGGTGGCCTCAACCATTGATAACGACCTCGTTGGCACGGACTTCACCATTGGCGTGGACACAGCAATCAATATCACGCTGGAAGCCATCGATCGGCTGCGCACAACCGGATCTTCGCATCAACGCGCTTTTCTTGTCGAAACAATGGGGCGCGACTGCGGCTACATCGCCCTGATGGCAGGAATAGCCGGTGGCGCAGAAGTGATTGCCGTTCCCGAACGTGAAGTCGAGCCCGCCGCAGTTGCAGAAAGGTTGAGCGCCGCCTACGAGCGCGGCAAGACACACGCGCTGGTCGTGGTGGCAGAAGGTGCCAAACATGGCGCTCAGGCAATGATGCGGCACTTTGCCGAGCATCGTGCCGCCATCGGCTTTGACTTGCGCGTTACCACGCTCGGCCACGTTGTACGCGGTGGCAGCCCGACTGCCGCGGATCGGGTGCTGGCAACTCGCCTTGGTGCCGCCGCCATCGACCAGCTCGCGCACGGCAAGCACGGCGTTCTGGTTGGCATGATCAACCATGGCGTAGTTACCACGCCGCTGGCCGAGGTTGCCAACAAGACCAAGCCCATTGACGCGGATCTGTTGGAGCTTGCACGCGTTCTTGCCCAGTAACAAAACCAGCCGCGCTCACGGCTTGTCAGGTTCAAAATCCCGCGAATTGATCCCGATTTCCGCTTGAATCCTTGTTACACTGGATCTGAAGTTCAAAGCGTGCTTCGACGTTCATGCGCCCCAACCGTGCGGTCAGATGCGATGCGGCAGGTGCGCACTGTCTGGTCGGGCCGCAGTCAGTCAAGGTGACCCCTGTCCCTGGCTGATTCGTCGTACCACTGGCTTGCAACCGGTTGTGAGTCCCTTCACAGCCAACATCGCAGGAGTCCTCATAAAAACCCCCAAGAGAATTGCACCACTGGTCGAAGACGGCCTGGTGGATACGGTCGTCCGACAGCTGATGAGCGGCAAGGAAGCCATGATCTTCGTTGTCCGATGCGGAGCAGAGACACGTTGCGCCAAAGTGTACAAGGCCGCTGACCAGCGCAGCTTCAGGCAGAGCGTGGACTACACGGAAGGCCGGCGGGTCAAAAACAGCCGACGCGCCCGTGCCATGGAAAAAGGCACGCGCTATGGTCGCAAGGTTCGCGAAGAAGCCTGGCAAAGCGCCGAGGTCGATGCGTTGTATCGCCTCGCCGCAGCCGGGGTACGCGTCCCACGACCTTACAACTTTCACGAAGGTGTGCTGTTGATGGAACTGGTGACTGACAGCCAGGGCAATCCGGCACCACGACTCATTGACCTGGAGTTCACTGACGTCGAGGCCCGGTCCTTGCACAGCCGCCTTATCCGTGAGGTCGTGCGCATGTTATGCGCCGGGGTCGTCCATGGCGATCTGTCTGAATACAACATCCTCGTGGACAGTGATGGGCCGGTAATCATCGATCTGCCACAGGCCGTCGATGCGGCAGGCAACAGCCATGCGAAAAGCATGCTGGAGCGGGACGTGCGCAACCTGGCGACTTGTCTCGGTCGCTTTGCACCGGAACTGCTGGCCACCGAATTCGCCGCCGAGATCTGGTCGCACTATGAGCATGGCACGCTGACCCCGGAGGTAGAACTGACCGGCCGCTTCGAGCACACTGCAGCACCGGTGAATCTGGGCGAAGTCATTCGTGAGATTGACGATGCACGTGCCGAAGATGCCGCCCGCCGTCTGCGCATGCACGAAGCGGGATGATCGGCGTTCCGGAATGCAAGCGAAACAAACCGGCAATCTTCCACATTATTCCGTAGACTGAGTCACCTTTGGCGCACTGAACTTCGGCACACTGAAGGCTACAACATTCATTCACCGACCCGCATCAGTATCGGGGGATACCCGATTGCACATACTTAAAGGAAAATTGTCATGGCCAAAGGTCAGCTACGAAGCAATCGCGAGCAGAAGAAGCCCAAGAAAACCACGCCAGTTCCGGCAACATCGGGAGCAGGACAGTCCAAGATGGGATTGCTTATTCCGACAAAGAAGAAATAGATAACAATTATTTCGAATACTGCTTTCTGATATATGCAATATTTCTAAATCGATAATAATAATTCAAAGCGTCGGACTGGTGACTCAAATCAGTCCCGCCAAAACACAGATTGGTGGTTGTCATGTCCGGCATGGGAATATGGGTGGCGCCGCAGTCACGCGGATCCATGACCGTAATACCGCCATTCTGCAACGTTGCGATGCAGACGCG
Source organism: Betaproteobacteria bacterium (assembly GCA_947479645.1). Taxonomy (GTDB): domain Bacteria; phylum Pseudomonadota; class Gammaproteobacteria; order Burkholderiales; family SG8-39; genus CAIYPG01. The sequence goes on from CANKAJ010000008.1 coordinate 15,869, forward strand.
TCCATCTGCCTCAACCTTCAGGGAATCGAAACGCTGAAAGCCCCCTGCGCCGAACACAATGGTTCCGCCATTGGTCGAAACGGGATACGGCAATACGTCGAGCCGAGCACAGGGTATTTCCACAGTCGCGCTGTCTCGGTCTCGGCGACATACAACCACTGCTCATCGGGCGACAGGCCTATTCCGTTCGGGGTATGCAGCGGCCAGACCAGTTCCTTGATGCGGCTGCTGTCGGGCAGTGCGGCCGGCCCCTCCGGAAACACCAGGTCGTCACACTACTGCAATATGCAAGACGCCGGACAAACCCGCGCCCCAAGTTGTCTGGGCGTCGATAAATTCAAAGATGCATCACACGTTGAATCGGAAATGCATGACATCGCCGTCATGCACCACATACTCCTTGCCCTCGACGCGCAACTTGCCGGCATCCTTAGCGCCGTGTTCGCCCTTGAACGCCACAAAATCCTTGTATGAAGTGACCTCAGCGCGGATAAAACCATGTTCAAAGTCTGTGTGTATCACCCCGGCCGCCTGGGGAGCCGTGGCACCAACAGGAACGGTCCAGGCACGCACTTCCTTTTCACCAGCGGTGAAATAGGTCTGCAATCCGAGCAGCGTATAGCCTGCCCGTATGACCCGATTCAGACCAGGCTCTTCCATTCCCATATCCTCCAGGAATAGTTGCTTGTCCTCGTCAGACAGATCGGCAATTTGAGATTCCATCGCGGCACTGATGGCCACGACCGGGGCTCCCTCCTGTTTTGCATAAGCCTCAACACTGGCCAGCAGGGGATTATCTGTAAAGCCGTGTTCGCTGACATTTGCCACGTACATGGTCGGCTTCATGGTCAGCAGGAATAGCGGTTTGATCAACGCCAGTTCCTCCTTGGCCAGACCCAGCATGCGCGCCGGTTTTCCCTGATCGAGAACAGCCTGTACTTTTTCCAGAACAGCCACCAGTCGCGCCGCCTCCTTGTCACCGCCCGTCTTGGCCAGTTTTACATTCTTGGAGAGTTGCTTTTCGACTGTAGCCAGGTCCGCCAATGCAAGTTCCGTGTTAATCGTCTCGATATCCGATACCGGATCAACCTTGCCCGCGACGTGAATAACATTGGCATCCTCGAAGCAACGCACCACATGTGCAATGGCATCGGTCTCGCGAATATTGGCGAGGAACTTGTTGCCCAGGCCTTCGCCCTTGGAGGCACCGGCAACCAGTCCGGCAATATCCACAAACTCTACAGCCGCGGGGAGGACCCTCTGCGGCTTGACGATATCGGCCAGCGCCTTAAGTCGCGGGTCCGGAACTTCAACGATGCCAACATTCGGCTCGATGGTGCAAAAAGGGTAGTTTTCCGCTGCAATGCCAGCCTTGGTCAGGGCATTGAACAAGGTCGACTTGCCGACATTGGGCAGTCCGACAATGCCACATTTGACGCTCATGATTTTCCTTTTCCGCCAGCCGCGGCTGGCACGACCGGCGCGGCCGGCTTAGTGTGTAATTTCAACATCGCCGCTGTCATATTTCCCTCAAGCGCATGCGGCAGGCACTCAAGGGATCTCTCTATCGCATTGTCAATCAACTCACGATCCGGCGGCGATGGCGAGGACAGCACATAGTCCGCCACCCGATTGCGATCCCCTGGATGACCAATGCCAATTCGCAATCTCCAGAAATTCTGAGAGCCCAGTGCGGCAGATATGTCCTTGAGGCCGTTATGACCGGCCACGCCACCACCCGATTTCATCTTGGAGACACCCGGCGCAAAGTCCAGTTCGTCGTGTACGACCAGAATTTCCTCGGGCGAGATCTTGAAGTAACGCGCCAGGCCGCCGACGGACTTTCCCGATAGATTCATATAGGTCTGCGGAAGAACCAGCCAGACCTCACCATCCGGTCTTGTCAGCCTTGCAACCAACCCGTGATATTTCGCATCCTTGGCCAGCGTGACGCGCTGCTGCGCGGCAAATTGCGCAACCAGCCAGAAGCCGACATTGTGACGATCCCGCTCATGCTCTCGGCCAGGATTGCCGAGTCCGGCAATGAGCCTGATGGGCGTATGACTCATGATGGGCGTGGTTCTCTGGAATCTGTTTCAGTGCCAGTAAAAAAAAGGCGCGGCAATTTGCGCCGCGCCTTTTTTGCTTTTGGGCGTACTTACTTCTTGCCGCCCTTGTCGTCCTTCTTGTCACCACCAGCTGCCTCGGCCTTCTGCTTGGCGGCAGGCACATCACCGGCTGAAGGGGCCGTTTCCGCAGCCGTCGCAGCTGCCGCTTCTTCCTCGGCAATAGCCGCCCTCGGAATCTGCGCCGTTGCCACCGCAGGATTCTCATGACCGCGCGCGGCAACCTCAACGCCATTGGGAAGTTTAAGGTCACTCAGGTGCACCGAGTGGCCGATTTCCATGATGGACAGGTCCACTTCGATGAACTCCGGAAGATCTGCTGGCAGGCAGCGAATTTCCAGGTCGTTCATGATGTGGCTAACCATGGCGCCTGCGATTTTCACTGCGGGCGAAAGCTCGGCATTCACAAAGTGCAACGGCACCTTCATGTGAATTTTCTGATCCGCTGATACACGCTGAAAATCAACGTGCTGCACCTGCATCTTGTAGGGGTGCATATTGACTGCGCGCAGCAGTACCTGCTCCTTGGAGCCATCCAGCGTCAGGTCCAGAATAGAAGCGTGAAACTTCTCGTTTCGAAGCGCGTGGAACAATGCGTTGTGATCGAGCTCGACAGTAACAGGGTCCTTCTTGCCCCCATAGATGATGCCGGGAACTTTACCGCTGTTACGCAGGCGGCGGCTCGCACCCGTGCCCTGCTGTTTGCGCGTTTGCGCGATGACTTCTAGTGCCATTATGTACTCCAAAAATTGGCCTGTCCGCGACCAGACAGACCGGTTGCAAAAACTCCCCGACAGAGAACCGCTTCAGCTATCACTGAAACAGCTCTCTCGCGAAAAGCATGAGGGGAAAATCCCCTGACTTCGTGCTACTCCATGAACAAGGAACTGACCGAATCCTCGTTGCTGACGCGCAGAATAGTCTCCGCCAACAGCCCTGCGACTGACAGCACGCGTATTTTCTTGCAGGCCTGCGCCTCTTTCGACAGCGGAATGGTGTCTGTAACCACCAGTTCGTCCATGGCCGATACCTGTATTCGCTGCACCGCCTCGCCAGACAATACCGGGTGGGTGCAGTAGGCAACCACCCGCTTGGCACCTTCATCCTTCAGGGCCTGTGCCGCCTTGGCCAGCGTGCCTGCCGTGTCGACGATGTCATCCATGATCACGCAGGTGCGGTCCCGCACATCGCCGATGATGTTCATCACCTCGGACACATTGGCCTTGGGCCGGCGCTTGTCGATAATGGCCAGATCCGAGTCCAGTCGCTTTGCCATCGCCCTCGCTCGAACCACACCGCCGACGTCCGGCGACACTACCATCAGATCTTCATATCCGTGCTTCCAGACATCTCCCAGCAATACCGGCGTGGAGTAAATATTGTCCACGGGCACATCAAAAAACCCCTGTATCTGGTCTGCATGCAAGTCCATGGTCAACATGCGGTCGACACCGACTGCATGCAACATATTCGCTACAACCTTGGCACTGATTGAGACCCGTGCCGAACGTGGCCGCCGGTCCTGGCGGCCATAACCGAAATACGGAATCGCGGCGGTCACACGCGCCGCCGACGCGCGTTTCAGCGCATCCACCATCAACAACACTTCCATGAGATTGTCATTGGTCGGCGCGCAGGTGGACTGCAATATGAAGCAGTCCTTTCCCCGCACATTCTCAAGTACCTCGACGTTGACCTCACCGTCGGAGAACTTGGCCACAGTGGCATGTCCGAGCGGGATGTTCAGGCGCCGCACAACCGCGTGCGCCAGCAGCGGATTGGCATTCCCTGTGAATACCATCAGACTTTCATAGGCCATCGCCTGCTCCCGCCCCAATCACTGCCCGCACAAGCTCGCGAGCTGCTGCGATTCGATTCCCGAAATACGACACACTACGCAACAGCATGTCAGCCTTGGTAATGCTGGCTGGGGAGGAAGGATTCGAACCTTCGCATGCCGGAATCAAAATCCGGTGCCTTAACCAGCTTGGCGACTCCCCAAAATACTCACTATGCTCCAGAATCCTCCAACGGATGCCGCTCCAAGCCGCGAGCAACCATACCGCGCATTCCTGAGGGCATCCTGGACGCAACCGAATTCGCTTGCATCTCGGTCGAAAACTCGGCAAACACACAGGCGCCGGAGCCGGTCACCCGCGCATCACCTTGTGTTTTCAACCAGGCAAGGTGCTCGGCAACCTGCGGAAAACGACTACAAACGACGGGCTCCAGATCATTGTGCCCGAACCCAGGCTGATACGCACCGGGACCCGCCGAGAAGCCTGATATTGTGATGGTTTTTGTATTTCGTGTCAATTCCGGCGCGGAAAAGATGGTTGCCGTAGGAACTGCGACGGGAGGCACCATTACTACGTACCACGCTGGCGGAAGCACTATCGGAACGAGTTCTTCTCCAATACCTTCGGCAAAAGCATTGAAACCCGACAAAAATACCGCGACATCCGCACCCAGCGATACTCCCAACTCGATTAATCCCTTACGCTCAACTCCAAGACTCCAAAGTCGATTCAGTACCAACAAGGTCGTTGCTGCATCGGAGCTGCCACCACCCAGGCCGCCACCAATCGGTATCCGCTTGTCCAGATGAATATCAACGCCACCAGTAAATCCCGTCGCCGCCCGCAACGCCTTGGCGGCCCGCACGCACAAATCATCTTCATCCGGCACTCCTGCAACAGGGCTCGCCAATCTGATCAGCCCGTCTTCACGACGAGAAAAATGCAACTTGTCGGCCAGATCGATGAATCGAAAAACAGTCTGCAAGCAGTGATATCCATCAGGGCGGCGGCCCACAACATGCAAAAACAGGTTTAGCTTGGCAGGGGCTGGATACCAGAGTGCCCAATGCTGAGGGTCGGCGGGCGAAATCATGGTTCTGATCGCCATTGATCAACGATGAGGCGAATCTCCACTTTCGAGTCGGCACCGCTTCCCTCGAAGACGAGGGTCACTCTGGACGGCAACCTTCCTTCCCATGCCAGATAATGGATACGCCAGTCATCCTGTTCGATACTGGTGACACGTCCATCTGCATCGCGCTGAATTCGAGACGGCCTGTTCGCCGCCGCATGCCCGCGGACCCAGTCCGGCAGCCCAGCCAGCGGCAGGCGCCAACCCAGCACTGACTCGGTCAGTTTTTCAGCATCCGCTGCCTGATATTCCTTCGAATCAGCGGTAACCAGATGCGCGACTTCCCCCTGACGGGAAATCCGCGCAATACCTTGACCCAAGGGATTGGTTACCAACAGATCATCGGCGTTCCCGGCGTGACGCCAGACAATACGAGCGTTTCCGCCTTCATTGCCATAATGCAACGCAATACGGCCCTGTAACTCGAATTGAAGTACGGCATCGTCAACCGAAAGTCCGGGCAACACCGCACAGCCGGCGGTGGACAATACGACCAGCAATGCTATCCAGTAGGCGAACACCGTCTCAATTCTCTGCATGAGTAAAACGCACGCCAGGCGACAGCGGGTACATTGTGCCGCCAGCAGTCTTTCAGTGCTATTCAGGGTTTGAGGCGCTTGGCCGTGGTCGACAATATTTCGTTGTCTGGATTCTTTTCGCTTGCATCTTTCAGGACACGCTCGGCCTCGGCATGCTCCCCCTTCTTCCACAACACCTCCGCGAGATGCGCCGCGATTTCCGGATCCTGGCGAGCATTAAAGGCACGTCTCAGGTATTGCAATGACTCATTCAACGCACCCTGCCGATAGAGCACCCAACCCATGCTGTCGGCGATGAATGCATCTTCCGGCGCCAGCTTCAATGCCTTTTCTATCAATTCACGCGCCTCAGGCAGTCGAAGATTTCGTTCGGCCAATGAATAGCCCAACGCGTTGTAGGCGTGGGCATGATCAGGACGCAACACAATCAACTTGCGCAGACTGGTTTCCAGCAGATCGACCCGCTCAATGCGCTCTGCCAGCATCGCATAGTCATAGAGCAACTCGGGGTTATCGGGCAGACGGTCCAAGGCATCACCAACCAGGTCAAATGCCGGCTTGGCCTGTCCCGCATCACGAAGCAATTGTGCTTCTGCCAGAACCAGTTGCACGCGCTGGGCATTGCTGGCAACTGAACTTGAATGCAGCCAGACCCGGGCTGCATCGAGTTGTCCCTGCCGCGAAAGTATTTGCGCATATCGGATGCGAGCATTCAGATACTGCTCCCCCCGCTCCACCAACTTGTACCAGTTGAGCGCTTCGGTCAGTCGCTTCTGATCCTCGGCAATTTGACCCAGATAGAGTCTAACCAGGTTATGGTCGCTAAAATCCAGATCGAGCAATCGTTTGAAATTGGCCTCCGCAAGCGCATAGTCGTTCAACTGCAACGACAATAATGCAACGGCGTAGACAACCTCGGTATTGTCAGGAAATGCAGCAGTCAACCGCTGAAATTCTGCGCGTGCCTCCCCAAAGCGTTTTTCTGTGACCAGCGCGCGTGCAAAATTGAGCCGCACATCCCGAGACCCCGGAAAACGCTCCAGATAGCTCTGGAGAAGCTGCAATGCCTCGTTGTTGGATCGGCGTTGCATCACCTTTGCCTCCAGCAATACCGCCACTTCCGACTCTGGACGCAATTCACGGGCCCGCCTGATTTCTGACAAGGCAATTGCCTCATCACCGGCAGCCACGGCAGCCTGTGCCACTGCAAGCCGCGCAGAAAGGAGCTTGGGGTAATCGCCGGCGAGCTCCTCTAGCAGCGCCAGTCCCGCAGCCTTGTCGGCGACGTTGGCCAGTGTGCGACCCAGCTGGGAGAAACTTTCATTGGGTTCGGTACCTTCCGCCGCCAGCATTTCTTTCAGATAGGGCCGTGCTTCGTCAAAACGACTGCCTGAAATCAACAATCCAATCAGAGCCTGCAGCGCCCGATTCGATCCCGGATCACTTTCGTGCCAGACCCGCGCGGCCTCGATTGCAGCACTTCCCATGCGCGCAAAGATCGCGATCTCTGTAGCACGCCTTGCGACTCGAGGATCACGCGTGCGCTTGGCAAGATCAACATAAGCTTGGGCTGACAGCCCAATATTGCCGCGTTGGCCGGCAATTTCGGCAATCAGAAATTCGTAGAGAATAGTTTCCGTGAGCGGCTGCGTGGGAAGTACAGCTGGAGCAGCAGCGATTCTTCGCCTGGCGGAGCGTGCCGCTTCAGGAGAGGCTTGTGCCTCATTTACAGCTGGCTGCACTTCTTCTTCGGTCTCCACGTCTGTCAAGCCTGACTCTGTTGCCTTCGATGCAACCGTAATAGGCTGCTGGGAACAGGCAATGAGGCCAACCCCAACACACAAAAAGCCAAGCCTTCGCACAAAAGCCCGCGAGAATTTCAGGAACATGAAAAATCAGCTTTCTTCACCGGAACCGCCAGAGCGTTAAATACCATCAGTTTAGGGAGGCTTGGCATGACCCGCAAGGGGAACTGCGCCGAATGTTGCGGGTTTTTAGACTTGTCCGGTTCTGTAGCACATGGATTGTCCGCTTTTTCTGTTGAGGGCGGAAAGCGGCGCAGGGCGTAGCCCGGAGCCGATTTGCGCCCTCAACGGCGCACCTGGCGGACGGTTCAGGCGGCCTGCTGCAAGTCCTCTGTGATGGGTTTGCCCTCCGGAGTGAAGTAAGCCAATCCACGTGGTCCGTGAAACAGCGCAATCGCTCCACTGGCATAGCGATTCACTCTCACCTTCGCCTTGACGTAATGACAGCGATGCCGATCGGCTGGAATCTGCAGGATCATTCCATCGAAGCGCACACAGTTGTCAGCGCTGACTGTGCGCTCAAACTGCTCGCACAGGATGTCCTCTAGATTGCCGCCAATCCAGGGCACAAAGGCTGAACCCTGCTCCATTGCCGGCTGAGCAAACTCGGCGTTGAATGCCGGCAGATAAGTCTTGGTTAAATACTGATTGGCTTGGGCCATGCTCGTGATACCCGCCAGCGCCAACTCCTGCGGCAAGCGCCCCTGATGCGTTCCAAAGGCACGCTCCGAACGCCCTCGCGCCTCCGGTGAATAAGCTGGAATCATCTCAATACCCAACTGCCTCATGGCCCGACCAAACTGGGTGAGCTTGGTGCGGTCCACCTTGCCATCGGCTTCGGGGGTGTACCAGTAATGACTTCCCCGATCGCTGTAGAACGAGCTGAACAGGCCTCGCGCCACAACTACCTCCCGCACCCCCGCAAAGCTGCTGGCGGTGCCTTCCTCTTCAGTGAAGAACATCGAGTAGTGCTCGCTGGTGGCATCGTCCATGGTGGAGATCAGGTCCCACTTGTGCCCCGCCACCCATTCGTGGGTGCTGCCGTCCTGGTGGATCATCATGCCCGGTAGAGCAGATCGTTCCCGCCGTTTGCGATGAGCACCGCGTTTCTCCGCCTTGGGTACCAGCCTGGCTTGTTGCAGGTGTTTTTTAACCCAGGTGTAGCTGCGCACGCCCCCCGATCGCTGGTACCAGCTGTGGAAATGCTTGACGTTCCAGCCGCTGTGCTGACTTCGATATTGCTCGGTCAGCGCCATCACTTCATCGACTGGCGCACACCGGTTGGAGACCTGGTCCAGCCGCCGGTCAATCAAGCCCTCCAACCCATCTGCCTCGTATTTCGATAAATACCGCCGGAAACTCCGGTCGCACATCCCCAATATCTGCGCCGCTTCGGCCTGCGTCAGCGCGCCTGCATGCCACCCTTCATAGGCCTCTTCGAATCTCATCTTCCTTATCTCCTGTAGCACTCGCGTCGGTGTCATTTCGCACCCCCTTCGGGGCACTATGACAACCGGACAGATGTCGTGCTACAGAACCGGACAGATCATGAACTCGCAACAGGGGAACTGCGCCGAATTGCATGCCTGTCATGTGTTTCAGTTCATGGACAAAACCATAAATCCAGCATGTAAAACCAGCCAAGCGTCTAGTCACCGGCGTGAGCACCATTACCACTGGGTCGAATCATGATATACCGTCTGTTCCATGCCAGAACTTCCAGAAGTCGAAATCACCCGGCGCGGCATCACGCCCACCGTTACCGGAAGCACCATAACCGGGGTCGTGGTACGCAACCCCAACTTACGCTGGCCGGTACCAGGAGAGCTTCAGGCCTTGCTCAACGGCAAGACAGTTCGTCGCGTCCTGCGACGCGCCAAGTATTTGCTATTCGATATTGACCAAGGATGGCTGATCTTGCACCTTGGCATGTCCGGTAGCCTGCGCCTGACCGACACACAAGTGCCTCCGCAAAAACACGACCACTTTGACCTCGTATTTGGAACGAAGATACTCCGACTGCGCGATCCGCGGCGATTTGGCGCTGTTCTCTGGACGACGGAGGATATCTATACTCATCCGCTACTGGCCCACCTTGGCGTTGAACCCCTCAGCCCTGAATTTTCGGGAGAAGTACTGTACCGAGCTTCGAGGGGCCGCACTGCCGCAGTCAAACAGTTGCTGATGGATCACACCGTCGTCGTAGGCGTAGGCAACATTTACGCGAACGAAAGCCTGTATCGTGCAGGCATCGACCCGCGCACCATTGCCGGCCGGATATCCCGGGTGCGTTTTGGTCGCTTGGCAACAGAAGTCAGGCTGACCATTGAGGCTGCCATCAAGGCTGGGGGCAGCAGTTTACGGGATTTTGTCCATTCCGATGGTTCATCGGGATATTTTCAACAGCAGTACTTTGTCTACGGCCGGACCGGGCAGGCTTGCCGCGTCTGTGGTCGACCGGTCAAGGTAGTACGCCTGGGCCAGCGATCGACATTTTACTGCTCACAATGCCAGCACTAAAAAGCCGAGGCACAGACGGGGTCAGTTGGAGGTCTGCTTTAGCTTCGCAAGCATCTGTTCGTTGACCAGCGGATGCACAAACTGAGCGACATCCCCACCAAGAGTCGAAATCTCGCGAACCAATGTCGCAGAAATAAACAAATGACGCTCTTCAGGTGTCAGAAAAACCGTCTCCACTTCGGGAATAATCCTCCGATTCATGCCCGCGAGCTGAAATTCATACTCGAAATCCGATACTGCTCGCAGTCCACGCATAATGACCTTGGCACCGCACGAAACCACGAAATCGCTCAACAGCCCTGTGAAACCCATCACTGTGACATTGGGATATGAAGCCAGGACTTTGCGCGCCATAGCTATTCGTTCCTCCAGCGTGAAGAAAGGCCTCTTGCTGCGACTGTCGGCCACTCCAACCACGACTTCATCAAAAAGGAGGGCCGCGCGCCGCACCAGATCTTCATGCCCGTTCGTCAGGGGGTCAAATGTTCCAGGATAAACTGCTCTTCTCACTCGGAATCCAATCTTAAGAGCTGAAAATAAACCTGCCCGGCACGGCTGCTTTTCTCCACATGCCATCCAGCAGGCAACTCAGGTTTGCAACCACTTTCAAGATAAACCCGCGCTCCGGCGGCCAAACATGCTGGCAACAGTTCAAGCACTTCATGCGGCACTCCATTCTCAAACGGAGGATCGAGAAACACCAGATCGAAACGCTCCTCCTCACTGGAGGAGGATGCTCCACCATGAAGCCGGAGGAATTCTATCGCATCAGCACGAATTATCTCCAACCGACCCGTCGGCTGCAGCAGCGCTGCATTTGATTCAAGTGCGCGCACCACCATCGGATTATATTCGACCATAATCACATGAGAAGCGCCGCGCGAAAGCGCTTCAAGACCAAGCGCGCCGGACCCAGCATACAGGTCAAGGCAACGATAACCATCCAATTCCTGCCCCAGCCAATTAAATAAGGTCTCCCGCACCCGATCCGGGGTGGGCCGCAAGTCAGGGGCATCAGGAAATGCAATTCTGCGGCGACGCCACACGCCTCCAATTATGCGAAGCGTTCCCCGCCCCACAGGACGCCTGATTGCCAAATTTGGCTTGGAGCCAGTCCTACCACCTGCTGAGGAGGACATTCGGTGCCACTTTCTCAATAATGACCAAAATCGATATTCCCTAAGGTGTAAAGTCCGAAGCAACAGCCTGTTAGAATTCTGACAGCCTTTTTGTCGAATCGCGCCTATACCTGCAATTTTTCAAAGTTCCAGCTGCTTTTTTAGCATACGTCTGAAACTGTGTTGATGCAGTCTTCCATAATTTTTCCATGCTCGGTCTTTTTAAAAAAAATACTCCTTCCGCCCCATCCAATTCGACCGCATCCTTCCTGGGGCGCTTGAAGGAAGGCTTGCGCAATACCGGCTCCAGGCTGACCGCGCTGCTGACCGGACGTCGTATTGATGAGGCACTATTCGAAGAACTGGAAAGCGCATTGCTTGCGGCGGATACCGGCGTTGATGCGACCAGCTACCTGATTGCTCAATTACGTGAGCGCGCCAGAAAAGACCGCCTTGAAACTGCGGAGGAGCTAAAGAGCGCCTTACACCAGGGACTGGTCGAATTGCTAAGACCGCTGGAACAACCAGACTTGTTGATAGAGGACGCAAACCGCCCCCGCCCCTTCGTCATCATGCTGGCGGGTGTCAATGGTGCGGGCAAGACGACATCTATCGGAAAACTGGCCAAGCTTTTTCAAAGTCGCAACTTATCCGTGCTGCTTGCCGCCGGAGACACTTTTCGCGCTGCAGCCCGCGAACAGCTTGCTGTATGGGGTGAGAAGAACAATGTGACAGTGATTTCCCAGCCAGGCGGTTCGCATTCTGCCGACCCTGCTGCGGTCATATTTGACGCAATACAAGCTGGTCGTGCGCGCGGCATCGACATTGTGCTGGCTGATACCGCGGGACGCCTGCCAACACAATTACATCTGATGGAAGAAGTAAAAAAGATCAAACGCGTCATTGCCAAAGCAGACGCCAGTGCACCACACGAAGTCTGGCTGGTACTTGACGCCAATACCGGTCAGAACGCAATCAGCCAATTGAAGTCCTTTGACGATGCTATTGGGGTGACAGGCGTGATCCTGACCAAGCTCGACGGCACAGCTAAAGGGGGTGTCCTTGCCGCCATGGCACGCATGCAGTCCGCCTCCCTTGCCCGAGATGCCGGTGCTTCCAGAACCTGGGCATTGCGATATATCGGTGTTGGCGAGGGCCTCGATGATCTGCAACCCTTTCGCGTTGAACAATTCGTCACTGCACTCCTGGACTGATTGCAGTGACCACAGTCGAGCCAGTCATCAGTTTCAATGATGTTTCAAAACGTTATCCTGGCGGATACGAAGCCCTTGCCGGTGTCACATTTGACGTTGCGCCAGGTGAGTTCGTCTGGATTACCGGCCACTCTGGTGCTGGCAAGAGCACCCTGCTGAAGCTTGTTGCCGCCATCGAGCGCGCTTCAGGCGGCACGGTACTGGTCAATGGGCAAAATCTTTCAGCGCTCAAGTCCCGTGCAATACCTTATTTACGGCGCAATCTGGGCTTGATCTTCCAGGACCAGAAACTGCTCTACGATCGCAACGTTTTCGATAACGTCATGTTGCCGCTGGCTGTAACCGGTCACCCCTATCGTGATGCTGCCCGCCGTGCTCGTGCCGCCCTGGATAAAGTCGGATTGCTGGAGCGTGAACGCGCGCTTCCCATCGCACTGTCCGGCGGAGAACAACAGCGCTTGTGCATCGCGCGCGCCATTGTCAATCGACCAGGTATTCTCCTGGCCGACGAGCCCACGGCCAGTCTGGATGCCGAGTACGCGGAAACCATAATGACCATGTTCAGGTCATTCAATCAGGTGGGTGTCACCGTACTTATTGCCACACATGACCAGGCGCTGATTGAACGCTGGAGACCACGTGTTGTCGCGCTGGCCCGTGGCAGGCTGGCAACATGAAGACGTGGACGAGACATCATTTGCTAAGCCTGCGACAGGGTGTGGCGCGCCTGTTTGCCGCACCGCTGGCTACATTAGCCAATATTGGTGTCATCGGTATTGTGCTGGCACTCCCTTTAGGCGCCTATGGATTGCTGGTTAATTTGCAGGCCTTTTCGGGATCCCTGCCGACCGAGCCACAAATCAGCATTTTCCTCGCGCCAGGCAAAGGCACTTCCGACCACGCCGCATTGGAAAACCGATTAAAAAGTGCATCCGGAGTCAAAACTGTACGCTACGTTTCGCGCGAGTCTGCTTTGGCCGGACTGAAACGATCCCCGGGAATGGCTGAAGTTATCGCGTCGCTCAGGGATAATCCTTTGCCAGACGCTTTCGTCGTTACGTTGGCGGACGGCGATGCCGACGCAGCTGATCGCCTGGAGCACGAATTCAGGACGCTACCCGGCGTTGCTCATGTTCAGGTCGACTCAGCATGGGTACGCCGGCTAGATACCTTATTGCGGCTCGGTCGGACCGCAGTATTGCTTCTCTGCACTCTGCTCGGGTTCTCGCTCGTCGCGGTTACTTTCAACACCATACGGTTGCAGGTGCTGACCCAGCGCGAGGAAATTGAAGTGAGCAAACTGATCGGCGCTACCGATGCATTCATTCGTCGCCCATTTTTCTATTTTGGCAGCCTTCTGGGCGCCTGTGGCGGCATTACGGCTTTGGGCGTTGTGTTTCTGGGATTCAGGTTGCTCAATCGTGACCTGGGCCAACTTGGCGCCCTTTATGGTGTTGATGCGAGTTTGCGGTTTTTGCCGTTAGCCGACTCCATGGCTGTGGTCATTTTTACAGCCACTCTCAGTTGGCTGGGGACCTACATATCAGTGAGCAGACACTTACATAGTGTCGAGCCACGCTAAACTCACAACCCTCAGAACTGCCTGTCCCTTCCAAATAACCTGCCTGGATTTTGAACTTTCCTCTACTTTTAGCACTCGAACATCGAGAGTGCTAAAATATCATCAGCTAAGTATATGTATTTACGCCGTCCACCGATGAAACGAGGGATGTCGAAAACCAGGAAAGGGAAACGCCATGAACCACACTATTGCGTTACCAGCCGTCGCAATGCCGACCTTGGTTGGCAGCGTGGAAAATTATGTACAAACTGTCAATCGCTTCCCCATGTTGTCGGTGGAAGAAGAAGTGCGGCTGGCACGCAAGCTACGCAGCGAAGATGATATTGATTCGGCACGCCAATTGGTTTTGTCACACCTGCGTGTCGTTGTGGCGATTGCACGTGGATACATAGGCTACGGCCTGCCACAGGCCGATTTGATTCAGGAAGGCAATATCGGGCTGATGAAGGCGGTCAAACGCTTCGACCCGGAACGAGGCGTACGTCTGGTGTCGTTTGCCATTCACTGGATCAAGGCCGAAATGCATGAATTCATCCTGCGCAACTGGCGCCTGGTCAAGATCGCCACGACCAAGGCCCAACGCAAGCTGTTTTTCAACTTGCGCAGCATGAAGCCGGGTTTGGGATCGTTGACACAGACCGAAATCCGAAATATGGCCAAGACGCTGGGCGTAAAGCCTGAAGAAGTCGTCGAAATGGAAACTCGGCTATCTGGTCGCGATATTACGCTGGAACCCAGCGACGACGACGAAGAGACCTATGCACCAATTGCCTACTTGGCTGATCCCGGAGCGGAACCCTCGCAACTTGTCGAGACAGAGGAAAATGAACGCCTGCAGGCCAGTGGATTGCGTAATGCACTGTCGGCATTGGACGCCCGCAGTCGTCGCATCATCGAAGCACGCTGGCTACGTGAAAAAGATACCGCCACGCTGCATGAACTGGCAGAAGAGTTCAAGGTATCAGCTGAGCGCATCCGCCAGATCGAAGTCAAGGCCATGCAGAAAATGAAAGGCCTGTTGGTTCCCGCGTAGAGCAATTCGTTTCAAGAGATCATCACAGACGCACCGTTTTTGCCTCTGATGTCGGGGGCAAGGAGAATATCCCTCGTTTTGGTTGGTCTCCAGAAGGCGGCCCGAAACTGTTTCAGCATGCCGTCTTTTCATTTCTGCAAACGCCTCAATCCTTGAGTAGCGTTCGCAAATCGGCTACCAGCGGATCAATGCTGCCACCGTGGCGCACAAAAAGCCGCAACCGGCCCTGTGGATCGAATACATAGCTTCCAGCAGTGTGATCCATCGTGTAACTCTCAGGTGTGGCCCCAGCTACTTTCTGGAAAAATACCTTGAAGTCCTGGGCGGTTTTTGCGGTGGTTTGCACATCGCCATACAGGCCCAGAAAGCTTGGGTCGAAGGAAGGCACATACTCCGCCAACAGTGCCGCCGTATCGCGCCCCGGGTCCAGGGTAACGAATAATATCTGCACCCGCTTGCCGTCATCGCCCATTTGCTTGAGGGCCAGTTTCAGTTCACCCATTGTGGTTGGACATACATCCGGGCATCGGGTATAGCCAAAAAAAAGCAGCACCACCCTGCCTCGAAAGTCAGCCAGCGTACGTGGCTTGCCGGTGTGATCGGTCAGCGAAAAGTCCTTGCCGTAGTCGGCGCCGGTGATGTCGGCGTTATTGAATTTCGGCCCTGAAGGACTGCATGCAACCAGCGCAGCCAATGTCAGCGCCAGAAAGGCGACCAGACGAAGTATCATCAGAATCGCAGGTAATGGTCTATCAGCAATGCGCCGAACAGCGCAGCAAGATATACGATGGAAAAACGAAACGTACGCCGCGCCATGGCATCGCTGTAATGGAGATACAAACGAACGGCGTATGAAATGAATAGCAAACCCAGAACAACGGCGGCAGCCAGATAAATCAGGCTGCTCATTCCGTATACAAAAGGCAGCAGACTGCAGCCGAAAAGAATGAAGGTATAGAGCAAGACATGCAACCGGGTATATTGATTGCCATGGGTCACCGGGAGCATGGGCAAACCCGCCTTGGCATAGTCCTCGGTGCGATACAAGGCAAGCGCCCAAAAATGAGGGGGCGTCCAGGCAAAGATGATCAGCACCAGCAGCAATGCATCAGGCGCAACCTCACCAGTTACTGCAACCCACCCTAACAAGGGCGGCATCGCTCCGGACAACCCGCCAATGACAATATTCTGCGGCGTGAGTGGCTTGAGTACCACGGTATAAATAACCGCGTAACCGACGAAGGTGCCAAACGTCAGCCACATGGTTAGCGGATTAACCAGCGTATAAAGTACCCACAAACCGATTCCGCCCACCACGCCGGCGAACGCCAACGTTTCGACAGAACTCAATTCGCCACGCGGCAAGGGACGACCACGCGTGCGCGCCATGACAGCATCGATCTTCTGCTCCACCAGGCAATTTACGGCTGCTGCCGCGCCTGCGACAAACCATATCCCCATGGTTCCCGCCAGCAGTGCCTGCAACGGAACCGCACCCGGGGTCGACAGGAACATGCCGATAACCGCGCAAAACACGATCAGCGCAATTACGCGCGGCTTGGTTAGTGCGTAGAAGCGGCGAAATCGCTCGGTAAAAGACGGTGTGGCAGCGATGAGCATCTGATCAGGATTTTCCAGGATCGGCATGGATAGTAGCGCGTTGCCGAAGAAGTTAGATTTTATCACGGCCAACTACATTCCCTGCGGGTCGTGAACAGGGCACGGGATTCCTCCCGTCTTAGCCCAGGAAGCTGGATTTCACCGACGGAATCCTGCCTCGTTACTGCATTCAATTTAAAAATACGATTACTGAATTCTGGAAACCTTCAGAAGACGTGCCAGATCGTTTTTCATTCCGCTAGGATCCGCATGCAATGGATAGCGCAGCATGATGTTACCTAGCGGGTCCACAAGCCAGATGGGGTCGTGAACGCTTCCAGAAGCAGAAAGCTTTTGCAGCCATTGACCCTTGCCCGCACGGACAACCAGCGTACCTTCATAGTCACGCAATAGCGCAGGATCGATCGGCCCTTCATCACGCACGACCCATAATCGGAGTATTCGTTCCATATTCTTGCCTTGGGTCAGTCGAACCTGGCGCATGTTGTAGAGCTTTTCGCGACAGTCTCTTTCGCAACTTGATTCATCGACTTGCAACATCACCCATTTCCCTCGCAGATCAGCCAATTGCAGGGACTTTCCGTCAAGCATTGACAGGCCGATATCGGGAAGAAGCATCGGCTCAATCAATTCTCCGTAATTCATGCGCTGTTTGGGCGGCGCAAAGATATACAGTGCTGTCGCAGCAAGAAACGGCAGCAGACACGCTGCAAGTACCACCCAGAGAGTGCGGTTACTGCGCACTGTATTGCCGCCCGCTGCAGATGCGCGCTGCGATTGCGACCTGGCTGTACTCATTTTGAGTCGATATCCTGTTTAACCCTGCTCACATTGAGCCCGATCCACATCGCGGCAATGACAAATGCCATTACGTACCATTGCAATGCATAGGCCAGATGCGTATTAACACCGGCATCCGGCTTAGGCCAGTCACGAACCAGTCCATCATCCGCAGCACTTGTCTGTAACAACACGATTGGCTGCACAGCAAGTTGCGTTTCCGCCGCTATCCGTTCCGGGACCAGATGTTGACGCACCTGACCAGAGGTGGCATCCGCTGCGAGCTGGTAGGGCTTGCCTTGGGGAATCATGGCTATACCTTCCACTGTCAGCACCCCTTCTGGCGTACCCACCTTGGGCAAGCGGTCGCGACTGGCCCCACCCGCGATCCAGCCACGATTGACAAGTATATGCATGCTGCTCCCATCAATTCGAAGTGGCGTAACCACAAAATACCCTGGGGTACCCCGGTAAATACGGTTATCGATAAACACCGACTTTCCCGGCAAAAATTCACCTCGGGCCGAAATTCGATGCTCAGCGAGCATTTCTGCCTGAATGCCAACTGCGGGCACCGACATGGCTGGTGCGGTCGCAAGCGTATCCAGCCGCTGCTGCAATGCCAACTTCGCGTCTGCCCGCCGCGTTTGCCAGCTCCCCAGCATTACTGTCAGAAAGACGAAAAGTAATGCCGCAACCGTGGGAACTGGCATCGGAGAAAACCGGTACTGTCCAAAAGAGATGCCTGTCACGATCGGCGCTGCTATAGTCCTGAAAATATCGAATACAAATACAAACATCGGAATTGCATGCGCATCGTTGTCATCATATTCCTCATTGCCATACTGGGCAGTCTTGGTTCCGCGATGTACTACATGGTTACCGAGCGAAACGGCGGCAAGCGCATGGCTCGCGCACTTGCCATTCGCGTGGGGCTATCCCTTTCCCTGTTCCTGCTGCTGATGGCCGCATACTACTTCGGTCTAATCCCCGGCAGGGTCTGACCCCACAAAAAAAACGCCGCACACTTGTGTGCGGCGTTGCCTAACCCCCAGTAACCCGGGGCCTCCTCCTCGATTATTGGGTCATTCGTCCGTCTGGATTAATCTGCTCGACGAACTATAGCCAGTACACGAATATGAACAGGAACAACCAGACCACATCAACAAAGTGCCAGTACCAGGCCACGCCCTCAAAGGCGAAATGATGATCCGGCGTGAAGTGTCCCTTGACGCAACGGAACCAGATGACAATCAGCATTATTGTTCCAACAGTCACATGAAACCCGTGAAATCCGGTCAGCATGTAAAAAGTCGAGCCATAAATTCCGGTGGTTAGCTTGAGGCCCTGGGCATAGGCATGACTGTATTCATAAGCCTGAAATCCAAGGAATGTGATGCCAAGCAACACGGTCAGCCCCAACCAAAGAATCAGCTTGGAACGATTGTTTTGCAAAAGACCAAAGTGAGCGATCGTAATCGTCACACCAGACGTAAGCAGCAGCAGCGTATTTAGCGCGGGAATACCCCAGGCGCCCATTGGCGAAAACGGCTCTCCAACATGGGGCCCAGCCGTCGGCCAATCAGGCCGGAAGTCAGGCCACAGCAGTTTCTGATCCAGGGTGCCAAGTTCGGGCACTGAATAAAGCCTGGCATAAAACAGCGCGCCAAAAAAACCGGCAAAGAACATGACTTCCGAGAAAATAAACCAGCTCATCGACCAACGATAGGAAATATCCACGCGCTTGGTATAGAGCCCACCCTCAGACTCCGATATCACCTTGCCAAACCAGAGCACCATCATATAAGTCAATATGACAAGACCAGCCGCGGATGACCAAGGGCCAACCGCGGCGTCGTTAAACCACATTGCGAATCCGCCCAGCAGCAACAACAGTCCTACCGATCCAATAATCGGGTAGGCTGCCGGCTCCGGCAGGTAGTAGTTATGTGTCGGGGTGACGTTACTCATGACTCATTCTCCCTTTATGCATTCAACCTGTCACTCTGCCGATGATAAATCTCACCAGCAAAATCAATCCTGCCACAAACAGCGTTGCACCAATAATGCCGGCCACAATAATCTGCACCAGCGTCAATTGCACCGCTTCCTTGTCATGCTCGGAACGCCTGCGTATGCCCAAGAACGCCGACAAGACCGTTCTCGCTACTGCGCCTAGCGAAACCTTTTGCTTCTTATCTTCTTCTCCCGGCATCAACCAGGGCGCTTCTGCGTTCCAGCCACCTCAAAAAAGGTGTACGACAACGTAATGGTCCCCAGATCTTCTGGCAACTGCGGATCAATCACAAATACGACCGGCATCAACCTGGTCTCATGCGGGCCCAGCGTTTGTTGCTGAAAACAAAAACATTCCAGCTTCTTGAAATACTGCCCCGCACGCTGCGGCCCGTAACTTGGCACTGCCTGCCCGGTCACGGGACGATCAAGCGTATTGCGAACTTCATACATCACCTGGGTAACAGCACCTGGATGCACCTCTACATGGCGGTCAAGTGGGCGAAATGTCCAGGCCAGGCGCTGCGTATTCGAATCAAACTCGATTGAAACATTCCGCTTCAAGTCAATCTGCGTGTTCGACAAAGCAGGCTGATCTGATCGGAATACATCGCGGATTCCGGCAATCCGGCACATCTGCTCATAGAACGGAACCATTGCATAGCCAACA
Organism: Betaproteobacteria bacterium; assembly: GCA_947479645.1. GTDB lineage: Bacteria > Pseudomonadota > Gammaproteobacteria > Burkholderiales > SG8-39 > CAIYPG01. The sequence continues at coordinate 35,823 of CANKAJ010000008.1, forward strand.
CCGAACATCATGACTGCTACCAGCAGCAGCTTCTTCAGCAACTGGCGGTTGGCGTCGATCACACTTGCCGAAGCTGAACTCATCGCGCCAGAAAAAATTTCGCCAGAAAACCGAAGAAACATACGGCTGCAAACAGCCCCAACAGAATGCCCGTGCGCAAGTTCTTGCGCCGTAGCACGCTGTATTGAGCGCTGTTCACCTCATCAACCATCATCCATTCGCCTACTATTACTTCACGAACGGGGGATTTTCAAACGTATGGTAGGGCGCGGGAGTGGGAAGATGAGTCCACTCCAGAGTATCCGCACCGTCCCAAGGCAACTGTGGGGCCTTCTCGCCGCTTTTGATCGCCTTGATAATGATGTAGAGGAACAGCAGCTGCGACAATCCGAAACCGAATGCCCCAATCGAGGATATCTGGTTGAACTCAACAAACTGAAGGTTGTAATCCGGAATACGCCGCGGCATGCCTGCCAGTCCGAGGAAGTGCTGCACAAAGAAAGTAATGTTGAAGAAAATCAACGACAGCCAGAAGTGAATCTTGCCCAGGGTCTCGTCGTACATCTTGCCGGTCCATTTCGGGAACCAGAAATACACGCCGGCAAAGGCCGAAAACAGGGCGCCGGCGACCATCACGTAATGAAAATGAGCCACTACGTAATAGGTGTCTTGAAGTTGCACATCCACCGATGTGAGCGACAGCACCAATCCGGTAAAACCACCCAGCGTGAACAGGAAGAGAAAACCAAGTGCAAACAACATCGGCGTCTCGAATGACAGTGACCCCTTCCACATGGTCGCCACCCAGTTAAACACCTTCACGCCGGTCGGCACCGCGATCAACATGGTCGCATACATGAAATAGAGCTGGCCGGCGACTGGCATGCCAACCACATACATGTGATGCGCCCACACCATGAAAGACAGGATGGCGATCGATGAGGTCGCATATACCATGGAGGCATAACCGAACAGTGGCTTGCGTGAGAAGGCAGGAATAACCTGTGAAATCACACCAAACGCCGGTATCGCGATGATGTAAACCTCGGGATGGCCGAAGAACCAGAAAATATGCTGGTACAGCACCGGGTCACCGCCACCGGCTGCATTGAAAAAGGATGTTCCGAAATGGCGGTCTGTCAGGGTCATCGTGACGGCGCCGGCGAGCACCGGCATGGAAGCAACCAGCAGGTACGCGGTAATCAGCCAGGTCCATACGAACAACGGCATTTTCATCAACGTCATTCCAGGCGCACGTAGATTGAGGATGGTGGTGATGATGTTGATCGAACCCATGATCGAGCTCATGCCCAGCAGGTGCACGGCAAAAATGGTGAGGTCCATTCCTGGACCCATTTGCGTCGTCAGTGGCGCATACATGGTCCAGCCCACTCCTGCACCACCGCCGGGAACCAGGAATGATGAAACCAGCAGGATGGCCGCGGGTGGGAGCAGCCAGAAGCTCCAGTTATTCATGCGCGGAAAGGCCATGTCCGGCGCGCCTATCATCAACGGAATTTGCCAGTTGGCGAATCCGACGAAGGCCGGCATGATCGCGCCAAACACCATGATCAGACCATGGTAGGTCGTCATGGAATTGAAAAACTCCGGGCTGACGATTTGCATGCCCGGCTGGAACAGTTCGGCGCGAATCACCATTGCCATCACCCCGCCCACAAGAAACATGGCGAAGCTGAACCACAGGTACATCGTACCGATGTCCTTATGGTTGGTAGTAGTAACCCAGCGCATCAGCCCGCTTGGGTGATGCCCGTGGTCACCATGATCATCGTGTGCGCCACCGTGGGCATGGCCGTGGTTATCGATAACTGCGCTCATGAGTTTCTCCTGAATTCCTGTACTTTAAGCTTGGACTTGGTTTGTGCGCCGACTACTTGCGTGCTGCCTTGACGTCGGAGGGCTGCACAACCGTGCCGGTCTTGTTTCCCCAGCTGTTGCGCTCGTAGGTGACAACAGCGGCAATCTCTGTATCAGAAAGCTGCTTGCCAAAAGCAGCCATGGCAGTGGATGCCTTACCTTTGAGAACCATGTCGATATGCGCACCGACGGGTCCCGTCGCGATCTTCGACCCTTCCAGAGCCGGGAATGAGCCCTTGATTCCCTGACCGTTCTGCTGATGACAAACCACACAATTGGCTGCGTAGACTTTTTCGCCGCGCGCCTTGAGGTCGGCCAGCTCCCATTTCTTGTCAGGATCGTCAGCTGCAGCCGCCATGGCCTTCTTCTGATCTGCCACCCAGGCCGAATACTTTTCCGCAGAAACCACTTCGACCACGATAGGCATAAAGCCATGGTCCTTGCCGCAGAGTTCGGCACATTGACCTCGATAGATCCCTTCCTTTTCCGCCTTGAACCAGGTGTCCCGTACAAACCCCGGTATAGCGTCCTGCTTCACACCCAGCGCCGGCACAAACCAAGCATGGATGACATCACTGGCCGTGGTAAGAACGCGTACCTTCTTGCCCACCGGAACCACAACATGGGTATCGGTCTCCAAAAGGTAATGCTCGCCCTTGGGCGCCGCGCCAGTTATCTGATCCTGCGGAGTAGAAAGTTGCGACATGAAGCTGATGCCCTCACCCTCGCCCTTCAGGTAGTCGTAGCCCCATTTCCACTGGTATCCGGTCACCTTGATCGTCATGTCCGGGCTTGAGGTATTACGGATGTCCAGCAGCGACTTGGTTGCGGGCCAGGCCATGCCGATCAGAATAAAGACGGGTACGATGGTCCAGATCAGTTCCACCGTGGTGTTTTCATGAAAACTCGCCGCCTTGTGTCCCTGCGACTTGCGATGGGCATAAACCGACCAGAACATGACGGAAAACACTCCCACGAAGATCACCAGAATGATCCACATCATGAGGTTGTGCAGGTCATAGATGATCTGCGTTGCCTTGGTCACCCCCGGGGTTAGATTCAGCTGATAGGCTGCCGACACCGCCCCCGCGTGCAGAGCGAGCAGCAAGGCCGCCGTCCATCCCCCGAATTTCTTCGTCATCATGTCCTCACCGTTTTTTTTCACAATCCTGATCACAAACCTCGAAATGCCCACACCAGCATCCTTGCTGGCGCCAGCCCCCCACGGCTGGCAGCTACAGGAACTGTATTCTTAGTCCTAAGTGCTTGGGCTGAATTCCATGCCCACCGGATGCCCGCCAATACCAATCCTTGGCGCGCCAGCGATTTCCCCGAATTGCTCGATCAGACTCGACCTTCGGCTGAATGACTGAACTTGGGAAGCCGCAAAAAAGTCGCGCTAAATTAACACACCAAGCACCGTGGCGGCAAGCAGGACGGCTAGATTACATAGAGCAAACGCTGTCAAAAAGCCATGCAGGAACAATTCCCAATCCCAGCAAAATCCGACATAACAGCAATCCGCTGACGACTAGGACCGCAATTTCCGGTCAAACTTGACGATACTACGGCCATCATCACTGACGCGAGGCCCAACTCGCCAAGCGTGACCATAAACGACTTCCGCCGTGGCTGGCAATCGTCCGTCTCTGCGCATGTCTTCGTAAGCTGCGCGCATGCCATGGTAGGCCTGCTTCCCAAGCAGGCCTCGCCGGCGACCTTGCGCGACATTGGCCTGGCCCGATTGGCGCAAATCCCGCGCCAGGCCGGCGAAATCCGTGTAGGTCAGCGTAATGGTTTCCATGTCCATCACCGGTTCGGCGAAACCGGCAGCCACCAGCATGTCGCCAAGATCGTGCATGTCAATAAAGCGATGGGTATGCGGATAACTGTCGACGCAAGCAAACGCTGCGCGCAATTCCTTGAGCGTATCCGGTCCATAGGTGGAGAACATCACCAGTCCACCAACATCGAGTACACGACAAAAATCCTTGAATACCGGGAGGGGATCGACTGCCCAAGCCAAGGCCAGGTTGGACCAGATCAGCTGAAAACTGCGCATGGCGAACGGGAGTTGAGCAAAATCCCCACAGATATAGTTCGATGCGCGTCCGGCAAACAAGTCGCGGGCCCGTGCCGCAAGCGGGCGCGTAGTCCGGGCTCGCGCCAATGGTGCATGCGCCACATCAAGCGCGTGCAATGCCGCTTGCGGGTAGAACTTTGCCAACGAGGCCAACGCTGGCACCGCTCCGCTTCCGGCATCAAGGATGCGTGATGGCTCCAGGCGGATGTACTGCAAGCGTTCCAGCATGCGACGTTCAATTTCACGCGACAGCACATCCGTACCCGCGCTATTTCTGGCATTACGCTCAAATATCCGGCGAGCAGCAAAGGCATCAATGTTGCCAAGCGAGTCATGGCGATCAATGACGTTGCCGTCACTTCCCGGTATTGGCGGCGGGATAGTCACGGCAGTCGTCGGTCTTGCTTCAGGAATTTCATTCGCGACATTTTAGCCGCCACCTGCCCTGGTGAAGCAACGCCAGACAAATTAATGGGCAAATATACAAGGCAAACCGTCGGCCAGAAACGCGGGTCATGCGTTCATCGACGCTGGACCAGATCAGGTTGAGCTGAATTGACCTCATAGGCAAGGAATGCGATGGAATTGCCCACTTATCCTTTGATAAACTGCACATGACGCCCGCAATACGTAACCCAATCAACAAGTTACAAGTCAACGCCCGACTGCTACGTTCGCTGCATCAGCGCCTGATGCAGGCCGGAACCTGGATGGGCACACTATTGCCACAGGACTGTCAATTATGCGGTGCACAGAGTGGCGCAACACTGCTTTGCGCAGGTTGCCGCGACGCCCTCCCTGTGCTGCCTGCTTGCTGCCCGCAATGTGCAATGCCCGCTTTCTCAGGCGAAATCTGCGGAGCATGCCTGAAGCGACCGCCTCAATTTGACGCCACGCTGGCTGCAATGCGCTATGAATTTCCGGCGGACCATCTCGTCCTGGCCCTGAAATTCGGCGCCCGGCTTCCGATTGCATCGCTGTTGGCCGATTTAATGCTGGAACGCATACACTCGGTCCATCAGAGTAAGATTTGCAAGAATGAAATGCCCCTTCCGGATCTGCTCATTCCCATGCCACTGCATCGGACGCGACTCGCGGAGCGCGGTTTTAACCAGGCTGTCGAAATTTCGCGCCATCTTGCCAATCACCTGCATCGCCCACTCATGACCGGCGCAGTGTGGCGCCATCGCGATACTCTGCCACAATCGGAACTGCCCCTGCCAAAGCGCCGCGCCAATGTCCGGGGCGCTTTCAAAAGTCACACGGACTTCACTGGTCGCTACATTGCTGTAGTCGATGACGTCATGACCTCGGGTTCAACGCTGGATGAACTGGCGCGTGTGCTCAAACGCGCCGGCGCCAGACGCGTGGAGAACTGGATTGTGGCAAGAACATGGACCGAGCGAAATATCCGAGGAGCACTTAGTGTTTGAAATCGTCCTGTTTGAACCGGAAATACCGCCCAATACCGGCAATATTCTCCGTCTTGCCGCCAATACCGGCTGCCGGCTGCACCTGGTCAAGCCGCTGGGCTTCCGCTTGTCAGACCGCGCGCTGAAACGATCGGGGCTGGACTACGGCGACATCGAAAACATCATTGTTCACGACGATTGGTCGACGTGCACCGCCCATTTGAACGGGCGGCGTATTTACGCCGTATCAACACGGAGCGAACAGCACCATACCATGTGCCATTTTGAAATAAATGATGTATTTGTGTTCGGACCTGAGACTCGCGGGCTTCCCTCCGAAGTGCTCAATGCATTTACACCGCAACAGCGCATCAGGCTGCCCATGGTCGAAGGCAGCCGCAGCCTGAATCTCGCCAATGCCGTGGCCATCACCATTTATGAAGCGTGGCGACAAGTCGATTTTGCCGGGTCGGCTTGATGTCGTTGAGGCTTGACCCTGATCACAGGGTGGATTAATTCTTATTATTTTAAGAAAAATATCTATATTTCATAGGGACTCATTCTGGATTTATAATCAAAGCTGATTTTACTGACTCGCCCCCATGCATTTTCTTCCACAGCTTTTCGCCAATAACCGGATCTGGTCGGAACAACAAGTCCGCCGAGACCCGAAGTATTTCGAACGCCTGTGCGAGATTCAACGCCCGCAATACCTCTGGATCGGTTGTTCCGACAGCCGTGTGCCTGCCAACACCATCGTGGGCCTCGCTCCAGGTGAGGTCTTCGTCCATCGCAACGTAGCCAATATCGTTCGGCCTGACGATCCGAATTGCCTGTCAGTATTGCAATATTCCGTGGATATACTGCAGATATCCAACATCATTGTCTGCGGTCACTATCGCTGCGGCGGAATCCAGGCGGCTTTTGGCCCGCCTGCCGCCAATCCGCTTGAGGGATGGATTTCGCATATCCGAGCGATACGGGCGGAACACCATGACGAGCTTGCATCGCTGGATGGCGAGACGGCACGCTGGGAACGATTATGCGAACTCAACGTGGTTGCGCAGATTCGCATTCTCAGGACACTCCCGACCATTGTTCAGGCGTGGCAACGCGGCCACAGCCTGGCCATTCATGGATGGATTTACGATCTCCGGGATGGATTGCTTCGCGATCTCGAAGTCAGCGTCAACAAGCCTGCACGATAGCAGGACATTGAAAAAGGGAGACACGGTCCCCCTGACTCCCAAAATCAGGGGCTGCTGAAAATCGCTTCCCTCTGAAGCGAGAAGCAAGCATTGATAATTTTTCCTTCCGGGAATCGTTTTTCAACAGCCTGTCGAAATATTCGAAGGCGGCAAAACCCCAGGGAAAAGCCGGATGACTGCGCGTCAGGCTTCGCTGCGTGGATCGCGCGTCAACAACTGTTGCACTGCTGCCTGCGGTGCCATCCCGGCGAAAAGCACGTCGCACACTGCCGCAGTAATAGGCATATCGACGCCAGCATCCTTGGCCAACCGCGCAGTCTCGCGTGCCGAATGCACGCCTTCTGCAACGTGCCCGAGGTGATTCAGTACGCTGTCGAGCTTTTGACCGCTCGCCAGCAACAAACCCACTCGCCGATTGCGTGACAGATCCCCGGTGCAGGTCAGTATGAGATCACCCGCGCCCGTGAGCCCCATGAAGGTCTCGGCACAGCCACCCAGCTTCAAGCCCAGACGCGTCATTTCCGCAAGACCACGCGTGATCAGGGCAGCGCGCGCGTTCAGACCCAGATTAAGGCCGTCACAGATGCCGGTGGCAATCGCCATGACATTCTTCACCGCACCGCCGACCTCGACACCGACAACATCAGTGCTGTAATAAACCCGCAGCCGCGGCTGATGCAGTTCGCGCGCCATATCACGGGCAAAGGTGGCATTGCCAGATGCAAGTGTAATCGCGGTGGGACACCCCCGCGCCACTTCAAGTGCAAAACTGGGCCCGGACAGCACGGCGCAGGGTCGGTCCAACCCGAGTTCGGCTGCAACCAGACGATGTGGCAAGGTCGCTGTGCCGGCTTCAAATCCCTTGCAGGCCCACACCACCGGAATTTTGACTGAACTCAGCTGGCGCAATGTATCGCGCAACCCGGCTGTCGGGGTAGCGATCAAAGCGAGGTCCGCTCCCGCCATGGCAGCATTGAAATCGGCAGTAGGCTCCACCGACGCCGGCAACCCAACCTCGGGCAGATAGCGCTGGTTGCAGCGCGTCTGCAATAACTGCTCGGCATCAGCCATCGTGCGCGCCCATAAGGCGATGCGATGCTTGCCGCTCAATGCAATGGCCAGCGCAGTCCCCCAGGCGCCCGCTCCAAGAATGGCTATCTTCATGGGAATATCAGTCGCGTGCGGCCGCGTGCGCCGCCATGCCTAAAGTCCCCATACCTGGTTGGCACGAACGTAACCGGATTGCCCGTCACGATGACGAACTTTGACCCACCCGCCAGCGCCAATTTCAGCCAGATCCAGCGCCACACCTTCGCGGGCCTGAAACACCAATGCCGAACTCTCCTCCGCGGTTGCGCGAACATCGGCGAGCGCCACTTTGACCAGCACAGTACGTCGCTCGGACAGAGCGCGCTTCTCCATCCAGGCCAGCGCACCAGTTGCATCGCGCACCTTCACCCAGTTGTCGATATTGACAACGATTTCCACCGGATACAACTGACTCACGACAAAAAGCTTGCTGGAACGTGCCGAAGGTGCGTCATAGAGCACCGCGGCACGATCCGCTACAGATCGATAGTCTGCCGCATGGACTGCTGCCGTTGGCAAAATGCCGGCAAGCAGCATCGCCGACAGCAGCAGTCTCATCAAAGTACGATCTTGATATTTTGTTCGGCATCCCCTGAAATCCCGACGGCTGCCTGCTGTTGTTGCTGAAAGATCGCTTCGAAGTTCACCGGCGCCAGCATGACCTGAGGGAAACCGGCACGATTGACCGTATCGGAAATCGTCTCGCGCACATAGGGGAAAATAATATTCGGACAAACAATACCCAACAATGCCGGCAAGTCGGCCTCGGGAATGCCGCGAATTTGAAATATGGCCGCCTGCACCGCCTCGACGAGAAACAGCGTCCTGTCATCCATCTTCGCCGTCACCGTCACTGACAAGGCCACCTCAAACAACACACCATCGATGCTCTCGGACTTGTGCGTCAACTGCACTTCCAGTTGCGGCTCTGCCGGCTGCAGGAATACCTGCGGCGCCGTAGGCACCTCAAGAGAGAGGTCCTTGACGTAAATTTTTTCAATGCTGAATACAGGCTGTTGCGCTTCGGTCATTGCTGCTCCATTTCAATAAGGGATGTTCGCCGTCAGACGAATGAAAATCAGGTCAACTGTTCAGGCTGTCGCCAGCAGGGGAGCCAGACGACCGGCACGATCCAGAGCATGCAGTTCATCGCATCCCCCAACATGGGTCTCGCCTATCCAGATCTGAGGCACAGTGCGACGTCCTGTCTTGTCCATCATTTCCTGGCGACGCACCGGATCAAGGTCGACGCGCACCTTGTCGATTTCAGTCACCCCCTTGGATTTGAGCAGGGCCTCGGCGCGCACGCAGAAGGGACAATTCGCTGTCGTGTACATGATGATCTTGGCCATGCTTACCGCCCGGATCCAGACCGTGTAAAAAGCAAAATCCAGCATATGTTCATTTGTTAGCACTCATTGTTTCGTAGGCTTATTTTTCCGTAGGGAGCCCTGCCTGCTTCCAAGCCGCAATACCACCCGCCAGGGTGAACACTTTCTCAAAACCCTGTTTATTCAGCACGGCAACAGCTCCGGTGGAGCGTACGCCCGTCTCACAATGCACGATGATGGGCTTGCCTTTGTCCTTCTGTTTACCAAGATCGGCCACGCGCGCCTCAAGTTGCGCCAGCGGAATATTACGTGCATTGAGGATATGCCCTCCGGCAAAGGCAGCCGCATCGCGCACATCCAGCATCAGCGCATCCTCCCGATTGATCATCTGGGTCGCCTGCAGGGTATTCAGTGATGCGCTGCCGCCCAAACTTCCGCGAAGCATGGGCCATAAGAGCATTCCACCACTGACTGAGGCAAGAATCACCAGGTAAATATTGTCGGAAAGAAATTTCAGTATATCCATGGGCATCAATAAAAGGTCCTGCAGAACAAGCAACTGTGACAGGCCGGCACAAAAACACCATGAATCGGTAACTATGGCCAATCGGTTATTATAAAGGCCCCTTGGCAAATTGCTTCAATTCATGCACCGCATCGTACCAATCAGACAAGGCGAGTCCGCATGCAATCCGGGTGCACGGCAAGCCGCTGTCATCGCCGCAACCAACCCCGGGGAAGTCCGCTGATTTTTACCCCTGGCTTCCCCATTGGCTGCTCTGGCCTTGGGTGCTACCTGCGGATCACCGTACTCGCCCTCGCGACGACGTTAATGCTCGCGCACCCGACACAGGCTGCCAAGCGCGCACCCGCTGCGGCCCCGGACGACCTGCGCGAACTGCGCGGCCGTATCGACAAGCTGAAAAATGACATTGCCAGCGCGGAAGAATCCCGCGATGAGGCGCGGGATTCCCTGCGTGAGTCGGAGCAGGCCATTTCCGAAGCCAATCGCAGCTTGCGCAACCTCGCGGTGGAACGACAGAACGCGCGCGCCGAACTCAGCCGCCTGGGCGACGAAGCGCAACGACTCGACAACGAACTGGGCACACGCCAGGACGCCATAGGGCGCCTGCTGACAGTGCGCTATCTGGGCGGTGAAGCCGACTACCTCAAACTCATCGTTTCCGGCATCGACCCGAATCAGACCGCGCGCGATCTTCATTATTATGGCTACATCTCGCGCGCCCAGGCCGAACTGATTCAGTCACTGCGGACGTCTCTCGCCTGGTTGAAGGAATTGCAGGACCGGACTCGGGAAAAAACCGCGGAACTGGCCGAAATCGAATCGGACCAGAAGAAGCAGCGCGATCAACTCGCCCAGGAACAATCGGCACGCAAACGCGTGCTGGAGCGGGTCTCGGCCCAGATTCGCGGTCAGCGACGGCAGATAAAGAACCTGGAACATGATGAGTCGCGCCTCACCCGGTTGATCGAAGAAGTCTCCCGCGTCATTGCCGATGAGGCCAAAAAGACCCGCAAACCCGCCCGCCGCAACGACCAGGTACCCGAAGCGGGAGCCCCCGACGCACTGAGCGCCGCCTTCGCCAAACTCAAAGGTACCCTGCGCCTGCCAATAAAGGGGGAACTTGCGAGTCGCTTTGGCAGTCCACGTTCTGAGGGAGGGCCTTCATGGAAAGGCCTGTTTATCCGATCTGCGGCCGGCCAGGAGGTTCGTGCGGTTGCCAGCGGACGGGTGGTATTTGCAGACTGGATGAGGGGGTTTGGCAACCTGCTTATCCTGGACCACGGCCTGGGTTATCTGACCATTTATGGCAATAACGAGTCCGTGTTGAAGCAAGTCGGCGATTTGGTGCGTATCGGGGATGCGGTTGCCACTACCGGAACTAGCGGTGGCGGGGCAGAATCCGGTTTATACTTTGAAATTCGTCATGAGGGTCGCGCGTTCGATCCCATGACCTGGGTAGTGAAATAGTCGGACGGAACGCGACCGCGTATTCGAGTCCGGCGTCATGGAGAACGTAATGGCTGGCAAGATGAAACAAATCGGTCTGGTGGCAGTGGGTGTGCTGGCCGGCGTGATGCTGTCGCTCAACTTCTCCGCTGTGGCGCAACGCGATGCCACTTCGCGACTGCCGCTGCCAATCGAAGAGTTGCGTTCATTTGCTGAAGTGTTCGGCGCCATCAAGTCCGGCTATGTCGAGCCGGTCGCGGACAAGAAACTCATCAATGGCGCGATCAACGGCATGCTCTCGGACCTGGATCCGCACTCGGCTTATCTTGACCAGGAAGCGTTCAAGGAACTGCAGGTCGGCACCCAGGGCGAGTTTGGCGGGCTGGGCATCGAAGTCGGCATGGAAGACGGTTTCGTCAAGGTTGTCTCACCCATCGAAGACTCCCCGGCGTTTCGGGCCGGCTTGAAGCCCAATGACCTGATCGTGAAGCTGGATGACACACCGATCAAGGGCATGAGCCTGAACGATGCGGTCAAGCGCATGCGCGGCAAGCCCAAGACCTCCATCCGCCTGACCATTGTCAGAAAGGGCGAGCAAAAGCCATTCGAAGTCACCTTGATGCGTGACATCATTCGCGTGCAAAGCGTGAAATCCAAACTCATCGAACCGGGCTATGGCTGGGTGCGTATCTCGCAATTCCAGGAACACACGGGTGAGAATCTGGTGAAGCACCTGCAGGGGTTGTACAAGAACGGCCCCCTGAAAGGACTGGTACTGGATCTTCGCAACGATCCGGGCGGACTGCTGAATGGCGCGGTTGGTGTATCGGCTGCGTTCCTGGCGCCCAAGACACTGGTTGTCTCCACGGATGGTCGCACCGAGGATGCGCGTCGTAAATTCCTGGCAGCCCCCGAAGACTATCTGCGCGGACGCGATGTCGACTATCTGAAGGACCTGCCAGCCGGGATCAAGACCGTACCGATGGTGGTGTTGATGAACGGTGGTTCCGCATCGGCCTCCGAAATCGTTGGCGGCGCGCTGCAGGATCACAAGCGTGCAACTGTCATCGGCACGCAAAGTTTCGGCAAGGGCTCGGTGCAGACCATCATGCCGCTGGGCAACAGCACCGCAATCAAGCTGACCACGGCGCGCTACTACACACCCAGTGGCCGCTCGATCCAGGCCAAGGGCATCGTGCCGGATGTGTCGGTTGACGATCCGTCCAGCCCGGAAATCGGCATACGCGAAGCCGATCTGGACAAGCACCTCGCCAACCCAGGCGATCAGGAGAAGCCCGCAGCACAGCGCAACTCCAGGAGTGACTCCAAGCCGGGAGACAAGCCGTTTGTGCCGCTTGAATTCGCGTCGGACAAGGATTTCGTATTCCAGCAAGGCATGAACTATCTCAAGGGACTTCCAGTAAAGACTACGCCTGTGCCGGTCGCGCAGACAGCGGCGGCTGCGCCGGCAGCCAAATAAGGGTTATAGCCGGACGCCTGCGGCGCCGGTATAACTCGCCGGAATGGAGCGGACGCTACGCGCCGCTCGTTCCAGCGGACTGTTGCGATACTGTGTTTTGCACGGCTATCTTCGTCAAACTCCATGAACGATGACCAACTGCTGCGGTACTCGCGCCATGTGCTGCTGCCGGAATTCGGCATTGAAGGGCAGCAGAAACTCCTGGCTTCACGCGCGCTGATCATCGGCGCCGGCGGTCTGGGATCGCCGGTCGCGATGTACCTGGCCGCCGCTGGCGTCGGAACGATCGCACTGGCTGATGCCGATGATGTCGATCTCACCAATCTGCAGCGTCAGGTGCTTCACTCCACGCAATCGGTCGGAACTCCCAAGGTCGAATCCGGCAAGGCGAGCATGACTCGCCTCAATCCGGAAGTAAGAGTCGTGGCGCTCCAGCTTCGGCTGGAAGGCGACATCCTGGAACGTGAAGTGGCACTGGCCGACGTGGTGCTCGACTGCTCGGACAATTTCGCCACACGCCATGCGGTCAATCGGGCCTGCGTGAAACACCACAAGGCATTGGTTTCCGGGGCCGCCATCCGCTTTGACGGCCAACTGGCAGTCTTTGACCTGCGCCACAGCGACAGCGCGTGCTACGCCTGCCTCTTTCCGGAACAAGCCGAAACCGAGGAATTACGTTGTGCCGTCACCGGCGTATTCGCACCGCTGACCGGCATGATCGGCACCATGCAGGTGGCTGAAGCGTTGAAACTGCTCACCGGCATGGGGGAAACAATGTCCGGACGTCTGGCGATCATCGACGCGCTGCGATCGGATTGGCGTCAGATCAGACTGGCCCGCGATCCCGATTGCCTTGTGTGCCACCCGCAATAGCAGGACCAACGCTTGATAACAATATTTATCAAGATCTCTATATTAAGAAGGTAATTTAATTAATCTGATCAGATTAATGCAACGATCTCGGACGGCCTGCGCCCTGCTCAATTGAGCGCACGCGGTGACGCAGCGAATGCCAGTTTCGCCTGCGTCCTTGACTGCAGTGTTTCGCGCGTCATGCCGGCGACCCAGTCCGTAACCAACAGGCCCTGCGGGGTCACATCGATCACGGCAATATCCGTATAGATGCGCGTCACCACGCCGATGCCGGTCAACGGGTAGGTGCAGCGCTCGACAATCTTGGCGCCGCCGTCCTTCATGTTGTGCTCCATCATGATGAACAGGCTCTTGGCACCGACGGCGAGATCCATGGCGCCGCCCACAGCCGGCGCCACACCGGGTTTGCCCAGTGACCAATTGGCAAGGTCGCCGGTGGCAGAAACCTGAAAACCGCCCAGAATGGCAATGTCCAGATGACCTCCACGCATCATCGCGAACGAGTCGGCGTGATGGAAATAAGCGCCCCCAGTGACCAATGTCACCGGTTGCTTGCCGGCATTGACCAATTCCAGATCGATCTCATTTTCCGGCGGCGTCGGTCCCATGCCCAGAATGCCATTCTCGCTTTGCAGCACAACCTCACGGTCGCTGGGCAGAAAATTCGCCACGAGTACCGGCAGGCCAATTCCAAGGTTGACGTAAGCGCCATCGGGAATGTCATTGGCGACGCGTTTGGCGATTTCATCGCGGGTGAGCGAACGGTGCATGATGTCCTCCTTCAACTTGATAACTGCGGAGTGGCCACGCCCACCACACGCTTGACGAATATCCCGGGCGTCACGATCGACTCCGGATCCAGGCGCCCGAGTTCCACGATTTCACGCACCTGCACGATGGTGGTGGCGGCGGCCATGCACATCACCGGGCCGAAATTGCGCGCGGCCTTGCGATAGATGAGGTTGCCCCAACGGTCGGCGCGCTCGGCCTTCACCAGCGCGAAGTCTCCCTTGAGCGGCAACTCGAAAACGTATTGTCGTCCATTGATTTCACGCGTCTCCTTGCCCTCGGCCAGCTGGGTACCGTAAGCGGTGGGCGTGTAGAACCCGCCGAGTCCGGCACCTGCAGCGCGCATGCGCTCGGCCATGGTTCCCTGCGGGACGCACTCCAGCTCAACCTTGCCTTCGCGGTACAGTCCTTCGAAAACATAGGAGTTGGACGATTTGGGAAAGGAACAGACCATCTTGCGAACCCGCCCGGCCTTGAGCAGGGCGGCAAGGCCGGTCTCGCCATTGCCCGCGTTGTTGTTGACCACCGTCAGTTCGCGTGCCCCCTGATCGATGAGCGCGTGAATAAGCTCGGTGGGCATGCCAGCGCCGCCAAAACCGCTGAGCAGCACCGTCGCGCCATCGTGAATGCCGGCCACGGCTTCAGCCAGCGAGTTGACTATCTTGTTGATCATGTTTCGTTCCAGGATTGGTTATGCATGAATTATCTTAAGCTGGCGCCAACACCTGCGTACTGGCATCAATCGCGGGCAGGGCCGGATAACTATTGGGTCAATACGGCTATTGAATCAAAAACGGCGCCTGCGCATCGAATCCCTCCGTCGGCCGCCGTTTGAAGCCGCTCTTGGCAAACTGGTGCCAGCGGCCGATGACGTAGCACAGAATCATGTTCGCCCGAACTGCAGGGTCGGGCTCGCTCACATCCCCTTCAGCTTGCTGTGTCGAAGCCACGCGCAGGCATTGCTTGAGCGTCGCCTCGATGCGGTCATGCAACTGGTTGATGCGCGCCTGCAGGCGCTCATTTTCATTGACCAGCGCATCGCCGATCAGCACGCGCGTCATGCCCGGATTCTTTTCGGCAAATCCGAGCAGCATGGCGATGGTCGAGTGTAGTTGCTGCACGCCACTTTCCTGTTCAGAAGTAATCTTGTTGGCCAGGCCGAACACGGAACTCTCGATGAACTCAATCAGGCCTTCATACATCTGCGCCTTGCTGGCGAAATGGCGGTACAGCGCCGCTTCGGAAACGTCCAGTTTTGCCGCCAGTGCGGCAGTGGTTATTTTTTCGCCTTTCGGATCCTGCAGCATTTCCGCCAACACCTGGAGGATCTGCAACTTGCGCTCGCCTGGCTTGGGGCGCACTCTTGTCTCGGCCATGGCCTTATCTCCTCGGCAATAAGTTGCCTGACAACCCGCTTCAATCATTCTGAAAAGGGACCTGCTGTGGGGGAGCATGAAAGGACATCCATCCCTTCTCAATTTCAAACAGTGCGGAGTCTAGCCTTTAACGTAAGCGCTTGCTAGCTTCAAATGCCCAGCACTTTGGCCATTCGTGGCAACTCCAGTACGGACCCGGTCTTGATGTCCAGCCAACGTGGGCGACGCGATTCGCGGGTGATCCACACCGTGCGCATGCCCAGCTTTTTCGCCGCGACCAGATTGGGCAACATGTCCTCCACCATCACCGTGCATTCCGGCTGCAGGCGTTCCCGCGCCATCAGCGCCCGAAAGCCGGCCAACGAAGGCTTGGGTTGAAACCGTGTACTTTCAATGGTGTAGACCGCGTCAAACAAGCGGCCTACACCGAGCACATCCAGCACCGCCTGAGCGTAATGCCGCGGCGCATTTGAGTAGAGAATCTTGCGCCCACGCAGGCGTTTCAGGCAGTGGCGCAGTCCGGTTTCCGCCACCACCATGCGCTCAATATCCGGCAACTGGTGCGTATGCCAGAGAAAATGATGCGGATCGACATTGTGATGATGCATCAGGCCCAGCAGCGTCGCGCCGTAGGCATGCCAGTAACGCTCGCGCAATGCACCGGCGCCGGCTTCATCCAGACTGAGGTGGCGCATCATGTACTCATTGATGCTGCGATTCAGGTGCGGAAAGATATGCGGCCTCGCATCATGCAAGGTGTTGTCCAGGTCGAACAACCAGGTAAGCGAGCGTGTCACTATGCGATCACTCGGCTAATGTTCAGCGCAAGTCCACAATTCGAAGATCATGAGCCACCGCCGAGAAACTCCCGGGTCCAGCGTTCATGGTCGGCATCGCGGGTCAAGCGCTTCATCATCTCGGCTGACGCAATATTGGCCAGCTTGGCGGGCGGCACGCCATCGCGCAGGGCTTTCAGCGTTGCATAGACTGCCTGCACCGCCGCAGCAATGGGCGCATGGCCTTGCAGGCAAATACGCGCGCCACGGCTGGCCAGGTAATCCAGATCCAGGATGTCCGCGCCTGGAGCACCCAGAATCAGCGGCGTCTTCACCGCGGAAGCCACGCTATCGAGCTGTGCCCGCGTTTTCAAACCGATCAGGAACAAGGCATCGACGCCAGCCGCCTCGTAGGCCTGAGCGCGTGCAATGGCGTCATCCAGGCCGTTGATGACGGCGGCGCTGGTGCGGCCGGCAATGATCAGATTCTTGTCCTGCCTTGCGTCGAGCGCCGCACGCATCTTGCCCACGCCCTCGTCGATGGAAATCAGCCGCGTGTCGTCAGGCGAGCCAAATGCCGCCGGCAGCAGCGTGTCTTCGATCGACAACGCGCAAACGCCGGCCGTCTCCAGTTCTTCCACGGTGCGCCGCACATTGAGCGCATTACCGTAACCATGATCGGCATCCACCAACAGCGACAGATTGCCGGCGCGGCAGATGCGATAGGCCTGACCGGCAAATTCAGACAGGGTCAGCACGCTCAGGTCAGGCGCGCCCAGCACGGTCAGCGACGCCACCGATCCGGAAAACAGGCCGATCTCGAAACCCAGTTCTTCCGCAATCCGCGCCGACAGGGGATCAAAAACGGACCCCGGATAGACGCACTGCTTTCCGGCAAGCAGGGCGCGACAGCGTTCACGGCGTTCTGTCCAGTGCATGTGGCTTCCTATGGTGTTTTCTTGCGATGACTTCAGCGTGCTGTCTCGGTCTTCTTGACCACCACCTCGGGATTGAGGATGTTGATGGGCGTACCGCCTTCAACTGCGCGGCGAATATTGGTCAGTGCCGCCTGTACCGAACGTACCACGCCTTCCTTGCCGCGACCGGCCACATGCGGCGACAAATTGATGTTTTTCGCACCAATCAGCGGATGATTGGATGCAAAGGGCTCGGTTGTAAATACATCGATGCTGGCGCCACCCAGCTTGCCCGAATCCAGCGCCTGGCGCAGTGCATGCTCATCGACGATGCCGCCGCGGGCGGTCAGCACCAGATAAGCGCCGTCCTTCATCATGGCGAATTCCTTCGCACCGATCATGCCGCGCGTGTTCGCATCCAGCGGCGTGTGAATGCTGATGGCGTCAGCGGTGCGATAGATTTCCTCTTTCTCGACGCGCCGGGCGCCGAGCTGGCGTGCGACATCGGCGTTCACGTCCGGGAGAACATCGTTGTAGATGACCTGCATGTCGAAGGCGCGGGCACGCTTCGCCAGCTTGGTACCGATGTTACCGAAGCCGATGATGCCCAGCGTCTTGTCCTCGACCTCCAGTGCCTGTGAACCTTCGTTGCGGGAGGACTCCCAATCGCCGGCATTCAGGTGCAGTGCCGTCGGCACATAGCGGCGGAACTGCGTCAGCAGCAGCATCATGGCGAAGTCAGCCACACGACTGCTGTTCATATCGGCATTGTTGCAACAGAACACGCCGTTACGCGTTCCAGCGGCCAGGTCGACCTTGTCGAAGCCGGTACCGCCTGTCTGAACGATCTTGAGTTTCCTGCCCGCGTTGAATACCTGCTCCGTGATGTACGAGCCGGTCGCCAATATGCCATCGCAGTCGGCGATCAGGCGCAATTGGTCTTCGGTATAAATCCTGTCCTTCGGCTGCTGAATCAGCACATGCGGCAGATCCTTCGGAATCAACTTGATCGTATCCGGCTTGTCTCCGTAAATGACTGCGACCTTCATCGCTTCTCCCCTTTTGAATTTTATTGGTCCGTCAAGACCGCCGGGTGCTGCGCCAATCTACTCCGGCTGGATTCCGGCCTCGCGGATGCGCCTGCCCCAGTTGTCCAGCTGACGCACCATGAACGCATGCAATTCGTCCGGCGTGCTCGGCTCCAGTTCTGCCGACGCTTGTTCGAAGCGCGCCTTGATCTCGGGTTTGGTCAGCGCCTTGCGCGTCGCGCTGCTCAGACTGTCGACAATCGGTCGCGGCATCCCGGCCGGACCGAAGAAAGCTACCCAGGAATTGATATCGAAGCCTTCATAACCGGGTGTCTCGGCAACGGTAGGCAGATCCGGCAGCAGGCTGGAGCGCTTGACCCTGACGCCAGCCAGCGCTTTCAATTTGCCCGCCTTGATCAAACCCGAACTGGACGCCAGGTCCACTACCGTCACGGTGGCCACGCCCGCGATGACATCCGTCGCCGCCTGGGGGTTGCTCTTGTAAGGAACCGCAATCACCTGGGCGTTGGCGATGCGAAACAGTCCTGCGCAAGCCAGTTGCGCGATGGTATTGCCGTAGGCGTAGGACAACTTGCCGGGGTTGGCTCGGGCGTACTCGGCCAGTTCCCGCACATTGGACACCGGCAGACCCGGGCTCGTCACCAGCACTGACGAATAGGTCACCAGATAGGAAATCGGTGAGAAGTCCTTGATGGGATCGTAGTTGAGCTTCTTGAACAAAAAGGGATTGGCCGAGTGGATTGAGTTGGTTCCGATGAACAGCGTGTAGCCATCCGGCGCGGACTTGACCAGCGCCTCGGCACCGATCTGCCCCGACGCCCCGGCCTTGTAGTCAATGACGAATGGCTGGTTGTAGATGTTTTTCAATTCGTCACCCAGCGAGCGGGCCATCACATCAGTCGCGCTGCCCGGGCCGAAGGGCAGAATGATCTTCACCGGCCTGGTCGGGTAGGACTGAGGCTGGGCCTGGACAAGACAGGAACAAATGGCCAGTACAGCCAGTGTTATTCCGTGCATTAAAAACTTCATGCTGACTCCTCGCTACAAGGCTGTTGACTGTGACCCACATGATACTTGCTGTGAGCGCACCCCGCCCGGCGGGCAGATACAATCATCCATCCGCAATAGTCCGCAAAGGGACGCCTCACATGCCATCGGCAGGATCGTTTGACTACATCATCGTCGGCGGCGGCACGGCCGGCTGCGTGCTGGCCAACCGCCTGTCGGCCAACCCGGCTGTCTCGGTGCTGCTGCTCGAAGCGGGTGAACGCGACGACTGGATATGGATACACATCCCGGCCGGTTACCTGTATTGCATCGGCAACCCCCGCACCGATTGGTGTTACAAGACACAGCCCGAATCCGGACTGAACGGTCGTTCCATTCTGTATGCCCGCGGCAAGGTGCTGGGCGGCTGTTCATCGATCAACGCCATGCTCTATCTGCGCGGCCAGGCGCGCGATTACGACGAATGGGCTGCACTGACCGGCGACTACGGCTGGGCCTGGGACAGGGTATTGCCCCTGTTCAGAAAATCCGAGGATTCCTGGCGCGGCGCTGACGCGTTTCATGGCGCCGGCGGCGAGTGGCGTGTGGAACAACAGCGCCTGTCTTGGAAAATCCTGGATGCATTCAAAGCTGCGGCGATGGAAGCCGGCATTCCCGCGGTCGATGACTTCAACCGCGGCAACAACGAGGGCGTATCCCGGTTCGAAGTGAATCAGCGCACCGGCGTGCGCTGGAATGCCACCAAGGCGTTCCTGCGCCCCGCAGCGGGCCGCAAAAATCTGACGGTGCTATCCGGTTGCCTGGTGCAGAAACTGCGCATGGACGGGCGCCGCTGCACCGGAGTGGAGTACCTGCGCAAGAATCTGCCCTGCTTTGCCGAAGCGAAAGCCGAAACCATCCTTTCCGCCGGCGCCATCGGGTCACCGCAGATACTGCAACTGTCCGGCATCGGACCGGGCGCGCTGTTGCAGCAACACGGCATCGCGGTGGTCCATGATCTTCCCGGCGTCGGCGGCAATCTGCAGGATCACCTGCAATTGCGCATGGCATTCAAGGTGCAGAATGTCAGAACGCTGAACACCCGGGTGCACAGCCTGTGGGGCAAGGCCATGATCGGACTGGAATATGCGCTGTTTCGCAACGGGCCGCTGACCATGGCGCCATCGCAACTGGGCGCCTTTGTGAAATCCGATGCCACGCAGGCAACGCCCAATCTCGAATACCACGTGCAACCGCTCAGCCTGGACAAGTTCGGCGAGCCACTGCATACCTTCGATGCATTTACCGCCAGCGTCACCAATCTGCGCCCGACTTCACGCGGCCGGGTCAGTATCACGTCACCCGATCCGCGTGCCCACCCGGCCATCGCGCCCAACTACCTGTCCACCCGTGAAGACCGCAAGGTCGCGGTGGACGCGCTGCGTCTCACACGCCGCATTGTTACCGGCACGTCGGCCCTGCAACCGTATCGTCCCGACGAATTCCTGCCCGGCCCGCAGTACCTGTCGGATGAGGAGTTGATAACCGCCGCAGGCAATATCGGCACCACCATCTTCCATCCGGTAGGAACCTGCAAAATGGGTCTGGACTCCGATGCCACCTCAGTGGTGACACCCAGCCTCAAAGTGCGCGGCATTCAGGGCCTGCGAGTGATTGATGCCTCCATCATGCCCACGATCACCTCGGGCAATACCAACAGCCCGACGGTGATGATCGCAGAGCGCGGGGCGCAGCTTGTGCTCGGCAAATAGATAACGCCCGGTTCAGTGCCCGCCTTCCATCCGGCTGCCCAGCACGCCGCCCAGCACCGCCCCGATAGCCGTGGCTGCGATCCGATCATGGCCGCTGCCAACCTGGCTGCCGATGACCGCACCGACAATCGCGCCACCAACTGCGGCTCCACCCAGGGCAACGCCACCGGCAGCGGCCACAGCAACTGGGGCGGGGTAATAAGCGGGCTGGGCATAGTAGGCTGGGGGTGAGTAACTGTACGCGGGTGGCGCGACATAAACCGGAGCCGGCCTTACCACCATCGGCGGAGCGTAATACGCGACCGGTGGCGCATAATAGTGAGGTTGCAGGTAGCTCTGCTGGAGAACATAGCGTGGCTGCGCCACCATTCTGTGGTCATGACGCTCATAGCGAGTGTAGCGGTCATAGCGATCATAGTTGCGGCCATGCTCATGCCGCGAGTCGGCCAATACCGGCGCAGCCGCACCCAGCGTTGTAATGGCAATCAGAAAGATGCTCAGATTCTTGTTCATGCTGTGTACCCCTGTTCAAATTCGGATTGGCCGGCACGCACCTGGATAAACGTCGTCAGGCAGGGCAATGTTGACCTCAGAAGTGTTTCTTTGTGCAAGCATTTGTGATAATTCACACCCGGTGTAAGCAGTTGTATCCGGCTGGATTGGCTTTGGCAGGTTATGCTTCGTTTTTTGTCACTTGGAACAAGGTGTAAGCGCATGGCGGATATTCCCTTCGAGCTTGATCTGGATCTGCAGATCGGCAAGTACGACATCCAGAAGCAGCTCGGCCGTGGTGCCACTGGAACGGTATATCTGGCCAAGGACACCTTCTCCGGACGGGAGGTGGCGCTCAAGGTCATCGAACCCGAGGTTTTTCGTGACCCCCAGTTCGGCTCCGTGCACCGCGCGCAATTTCTGAATGAGGCTTCGCTGGCAGGCAAGCTGAAGCACCCGCATATCGTGGCGATTCTCGACGCGGTGGTCACGGAAGAAGCCGGCCACATCGCCATGGAACTGGTTACCGGGGGCGATCTGTCGCAGCACGCCACGCCGGCGACCCTGTTGCCGGTCGCCGACGTGCTGCAGATCATTTTCAAGTGCTGCGGCGCGCTCGAATACGCCTTCGGCGAGGGCATTGTCCACCGCGATATCAAACCGGCCAACATCATGATTGCCCAGGGCACGGATGTGAAGATCGCCGACTTCGGCGCGGCGCTGTTGCGCCAGACGCAGGCCGTGCAGACCGCGGTCATGGGTTCTCCCTATTACATGTCACCCGAGCAGATGCAGGACAAGCCGCTGACCCACCACAGCGACATGTACTGCCTGGGCGTGGCGCTCTACGAATTGCTGGTCGGACAAAAGCCCTTTACCGCCGAGACCCTGGAAGGTCTGGTGCACAAGGTGCTGAATGAACTGCCGGTACCGCCCTCCGGCCTGCGCCCCGGATTGCCCCGGCAGATCGATGCCGTGGTGCTGCGCGCACTGGCAAAGAAACCCGAGCACCGCTACGTCACCTGGGCCGATTTTGCGTTGCAATTGTCGAATGCGGTCAAACTGGTGCTGCCGCCCGACGCCATTCCTGACAGCGAAAAATACATCGCATTGAAGAGCGTGGACATGCTCTCCGGACTGTCCGATGCCGAATTGTGGGAGTTGGCCAATGCCGGGCACTGGACGCGCTTTGACGCCAAGCAACCCGTCATTCGCGAGAATGAACCGGGCAACAGCTTCTTCTTTCTGGCCAACGGACAGGTCAAGGTCACGCGCCAGGGTCGCCTGCTCAATATGCTGGACAAGAAGGAGTTCTTCGGCGAGATGGCCTACATCCGCGGTGGCGAATTGCCCCGGCACGCCACGGTGGAGTCCATGGTGCAATTGCTGCTCGCTGAATTTGACCCGGCCACCCTGTCGCGCATGACCGTGGGCGCGCAACTGCAACTGACACGCGCGCTGGTGCGAAACCTCGTGGATCGCCTGGAACTGGCCAATACGCGGTTGGGAAAGTAGCCCACCTTCGCAAGCCCCTCGCAACGCATGCAGCTCACGGAAAATTTCTCGCTGGCGCTGCTGATGCGCTCCGAGACCGCTGCACGCAAGGGCATCGACAATACGCCGCCCGCGGAGATCATCGGCAACCTGCAGCAACTGGCCAAAGCGCTTGAAGCGGTTCAGGCGTTGCTCGGCACTCCGCTGGACATCTCCAGCGGCTATCGCTGCGTCGAGCTCAATCGCGCCGTCGGCGGCACCGCCGATTCACAGCATGTCCAGGGGCTGGCTGCCGACTTCGTCAGTCCTGCCTTCGGACCACCGATCGAGATTGCCGTGGCCATCCAGAATTCAGCCATCGGCTTCGACCAGTGCATCCTCGAATACGGGCGCTGGGTGCACCTGTCTGTCAGCGCCACACCACGCGGACGTGTGCTGACCATCCATAACAGCCGGGAAGGCTACCTTGCCGGTCTCTGGGATGCGCAAGGAAACAAGGTAGCGTAGAACTCAAAAGCAGACTCCTCGCTCTGCCCCCGGAATGACACGTTTTTCCTGGGTGTCACTTGCTGCAAATCAGCGTCCCCACGCCTTCTTCAGTCAGAATCTCCAGCAGCAGCGCGTGATCCACGCGGCCATCGATGATATGCACGCTCTTTACACCGCTGCGAGCAGCATCCAGTGCCGAAGCGATTTTCGGCAGCATGCCACCCGATAACGTGCCGTCAGCCACCAGTTCGTCGATGCCATGCGGCGTGAGCCCGGTGAGCAGATTGCCTTGCTTGTCCAGCACCCCGGGCGTATTGGTGAGCAGTACCAGCTTTTCCGCCTTGAGCACTTCAGCCAGCTTGCCCGCCACCAGATCGGCATTGATGTTGAAAGTTTCACCATTCTTGCCGACACCAATGGGTGCGACCACGGGGATGAATCCGCCGGCTTCGAGCGCGTTGATCACCGCCGGGTCGATGGACGCAATTTCGCCGACCTTGCCGATATCGAGCATGTGATCGGGTCGCTGCTGGTCCGGGAGCATCATCTTCTTTGCCCGCACCATCGCACCATCCTGGCCGGTCAGGCCCACGGCCTTGCCACCCGCTTGATTGATCAGCGTGACGATGTCCTTGTTGAGCGCGCTCAGCACCATCTCCACCACGTCGAGCGTGGCATCATCGGTGACACGCATACCCTGAATGAACTCGCTCTTGATATCGAGCTTCTTCAGCATCTCCTCAATCTGGGGCCCGCCACCGTGCACGACTACCGGGTTCATGCCAACCAGCTTCAGCAGCACCACATCATGAGCAAAACTCTTCTGCAAAGCCAGGTCAGTCATGGCGTTTCCGCCGTATTTGACAACAATGGTCTTGCCATGAAAACGCCGGATATAAGGCAGCGCCTCGGCGAGTGTCTGTGCCTTGACGGCGGCGGTAGGAGGAGGGGCAGAAGCGTTCATCGGCATCGCGGGATAATTGAGATGCGCGATTCTACCGCGCCCATCGCCTGGCACACCGAAGATCAGAATAATTCCCGCAGGATAAACGGCGCGTAGCGTCCGTTACATCCCGCGGACACACAAAGGAACAAAGGGGGCACATCCCCCTTGTATATCCCTGACTTCAGTTATTGGATCGTGATCTGCTTTGCCGCACTCGCCTGCTTCTTGGGCAGCGTCAGTTCCAGGAGGCCGTTTTCATACTTGGCAACGACTCTTTCCCGGTCGACTTCCTGACCGAGCCGGAATGCGCGCGCCAGCGTGCCGTAAAAACGCTCACTGTGCACCAGACGCTCACCTTCCTTCACTTCGCGCTCGGCGCGGGACTCCGCTGAAATCGACACCTGGTCGCCGTCGATCTCAACCTTGATGTCATCCTTCTTCACGCCGGGCAATTCGGCCAGCACCTTGTATTCACCGTTTTGCTCGGTGACATCGATGCGTGCGCGTCGTGCCTGGTTGAGCCCATCCGCCTGATCATAGGCTGCCGAGGAAACCGGGCGCACCAGAAAGCCTTTCAGAAAATCATCAAATACATTTGAAAACGGGTCATATCGATTAATGTTGGCCATGGCTGTTCTCCTTGCTCCTTGTCAAATAGGGTTGGGGCTGTCACCCCATGAACTCGAAAATGGGGCGGCGCCGAAACATTTCAAGAGGGCGCTTGCAGCTCCCCTCATGACCGGATAGATTGTGGCAAGCCTGACGGATTTCACCCCATGCGCAACAATATTTCCGCCCCTCTTGAACTGGATACCCATCGTCCCCAACTGCTGCGTTTCGCCATGCTGCAGTTGCGCGACGAGAGCGCCGCGGAGGATGCAGTGCAGGAAACACTGGTCGCTGCCCTACAGGGGGCGGCAAGCTTCTCCGGACAGTCGTCGGTCAGAACCTGGCTGATCGGCATCCTCAAGCACAAGATCATCGACCACCTGCGCCGCTCATCGCGGGAAAAGCCGCTGGCGCCGGCTCCAGACGAAACCGATACCGCCGACTTTGATTCGCTGTTTGCGACCGACGGCCATTGGGCCGAGCAGCCCGCAGGCTGGGGCAACCCGGATCAGACACTGCAACAAAGCCGCTTCTTTGAAGCGCTGGAACGTTGCCTGCGGGATTTGCCCAAAAGCACCGCCCGCGCCTTCATGATGCGGGAAGTGATGGGATTGGAGAGCGGCGAGATCTGTAAGGAATTGCAAATTTCCACGTCTAACTACTGGGTCATGCTGTACCGGGCACGCATGAGTCTGCGGCTGTGCCTTGAGCAGAACTGGTTCCAGGGGGACGCCTCTTCGCGTTCTCAAACCTGATGGTCATGACAAACAACCGATGAAATTCAATCTCAACTGCAAGGAAACCAGTCGGCTGCTGTCGCAGGCCCAGGACGGTGGCCTCGCCTTTACCGAACGGCTGGCATTACGCATCCATCTGCGCCTGTGCGACGGGTGCACACAGTTCTCGCAACAGCTGGATTTCCTGCGTCGCGCCATGCGGGCCTATCCAGGTCCGGATTCCAACGCCGAAAAAGACAACACCCGCGGTTAATGCCCTTGGGCGTCTGCGCGGGTGTTGCATGAACACGGAGACCGGACGCCCGTGCCGGGGGCGTCCGGACAGGCACTGCTACTTCTTCATGGCATCCTTGCCCATGGCATCTTTTTTCATGCCGTCCTTCATGCCGTCCTTCATGGCGTCTTTTTTCATTTCATCCTTCTTCATGCCGCCCTTGGCCATTTCATCCTTCTTCATGGCGTCTTTTTTCATACCGTCCTGGGCGAAAGCACCGCCGGAAATCGCGGAAATCGTTATGCAGGCGGCAAACATCATCGTCATCAGCTTGTTCATATAGTGCTCCAGATTAAAAGGTGAGGTAGCGGCAAGGCCACATGCAACTCGGCAAACATCGTCTGCTCCTGTCGCCGCAAGATTTAGTCGGCTGCGACGACCGGTCCTTACAGGAATTTCAGAATATTTCGCCTTAGGATCCGCTGAACCAGTTATAGCCCTGGTCTTCCCAGTAGCCGCCCGGATACGTGTTGGTAACGTACATCGCCATGATGTGCTTGGGATTCTTGAAGCCCAGCTTGGTCGGCACCCGCAACTTCATCGGAAAGCCGTACTGCGGCGGCAGAATCTGGTCGGCAAAGCGAAACGTCAGCAGCGTCTGCGGGTGCAGCGCGGTGGCCATGTCGATGCTGGTGTAGTAATCATCGGCGCACTTGAATCCGACATATTTCGCCGTGGTGTCGGCCCCCACGCGTTCAAGGAAAGTCCGGAACGGCGTACCGCTCCATTTCCCAATGGCACTCCAGCCCTCCACGCAGATATGACGCGTGACCTGCGAGGCCTGCGGGAGTGCGTACAGTTCCGGCAAGGTCCAGGGCTTGCGCTCCCGGATCAAACCGCTGAGTTCCAGTTTGTAGGACTCCGCCTCCACCAGGCGTATCTCGTCTTCGCCGTAATAGGCATTGAACGGAAACGGCGTGGTGATGGCGCTTTCCGGATACTCGATGGCCAGCTTGTTCGGATCGAAAATCTTCGCCTGGACACTGTCGTTCCAGCGCGACATGGCTGACAGCACCTTGTCCACGGTTTCGTCGTTGGTCACATCACAACCGCTCAACATCGCCAGCGCACCGAGCGACAGGCCTTTGCGCAGAAATAGACGCCGTTCGATTCGAGCAATTGCGGGTGCGGCGTGATCACGCAGACCAGACTTGTCAGCCAGAAACTTCTTCATGATTTTCCCCACAGCGGATTGCGGGCCCGGCCAGTGATCATGGTTGGCAGCGTGCGCGGCACCAGCGCAACCATGACGACATGTACCAGCACGATCAGCACGGTCACCGCCATGGCGGCAAAGTGAACCACGCGTGCCCCCTCATAGCCACCAAAAATGGCCGTCAGTTCCTGCCACTGCACCGGCTTCCAGATGGCCAGTCCGGAGAACACCAGCACGACCAGGGCCAGGATGATGCCCAGATAAGCCGCACGCTGGGCCGCGTTGTACACCGACAGGTCCGCATGGGCCAGCCTGCCGCGCAAGGCTTCCAGCACGTCCTGGACGACGGCCCTGGGTGTGACGGGAAGCAATTTTCGTCGGAAGTGACCCGAGGCAATTCCATATGCGAGGTAGACCAGGCCATTGATAGTCAGCAGCCACATGGCAGCGAAGTGCCAGTTCAAGGCACCGCCCAGCCAGCCCCCCAGGGTCAGATCTGCCGGAATCCTGAAGTCCCAGATAGGCGCTGCGTTGTAGATGCGCCAGCCGCTGGTCACCATGATCAGGATCGCAAAGGCATTGATCCAGTGCGTGATTCGCACCACCAGCGGGTGGATTCTGATCCATTCGGCTGGCGCCGCCAGTGTCGTGGTGCTGGGTGCTGAAGTTGCTGTTTCCATGCTGGACTGCTCCTCGAACCGGACCAGATAAAGTGCCCGTCCTAGCTTTGGTCGGAGATCGCCCGAAAACCTTACAGGCCCACCCACCTAATGCATGGTATGCCCGCCATGCTGGTGCGAATTATCGCTGCCTTTCGCCGCTGGCGGCGCCGCATCCTGAACCTGGACATCCACTTTCACCTGGCCGGCCTTCTCGAAATGCA
Organism: Betaproteobacteria bacterium; assembly: GCA_947479645.1. Lineage (GTDB taxonomy): Bacteria > Pseudomonadota > Gammaproteobacteria > Burkholderiales > SG8-39 > CAIYPG01. The sequence goes on from CANKAJ010000008.1 coordinate 63,895, forward strand.
GTATCAGCGGAAACTTGTCACCACTCTTCAGCGGCTGCTTGAGGTCCTCGAGCATGATGTGCAAGCCACCAGGGGCCAGCTTCACGCTCGCGCC
>CANKAJ010000009.1 GCA_947479645.1 Betaproteobacteria bacterium
AAGGCCCAGTCGGTGGCTGGATTATTGTGCGCTGAGCTAAGCAGCCATACGGTGGAGAGCAGCAGGGCAACCACAATGGGCCCCATGCCCTGCTTGAATGCGCGCAGGACGCACAGTTCGCGATTGCGATGCAACCAGCGCGTCACCAACAACGTCGACAGACTGCTGGGGATCAACACACCGAGCAGACACACCAGCACGCCAAACAAGGCATAGGCATAGCCACCGGGCCCGAATCCGACGCTCCAGCCCAGCAGACCGATGTAAATGATATTGGGGCCGGGCGCCGACTGGGCCAATGCTATCGAGGAGGTAAATTGCGTCTCGGTGAGCCACGACTTGTCGGTCACCAGGAAACGATGCATGTCCGGCGCCAGGGTAAGTCCGCCGCCGACGGCCAGCAGCGACAAGGACAGGCAGTGCGCGAACAAGGCAGGATAATCCGACAGCATGAAAGCGGTGCTCATGGCCTGGCCTCCGCATCCGCTGGTCGGATCAACTTTTGTCGGCACAACTGCCGGTAAGCCCAGGTGCAGGCCGTCCCACCCACGACGATCAACACCCACGCCAGCGGTATGCGCAACAACGCAATGGCCGCGAACGTGGCGGCCGCCAGCAGCCAGCAGGCCAGCATGCCCATGACATTCTTGTCGAGGGCGGCGATCAACTTGATCCCTGTAGCCGCAATCATGCCGGCGGTCACGCCGCCCATACCGCGCAGCACGCCTTGCGCCGCAGGCACGGCACCGATGCCGGTAAACAAAGCCGCCAGCCCCAATGCCAGCAGCAACGGAAAGGCCAGCATGCCAGCCATCGCCGCTAAAGCGCCGCGCAATCCAAAGCAGCGATCGCCGATCATCAGAGACAGGTTGATCACGTTAGGACCGGGCAGTATCTGCGCCACCGCCCAATCCTCCAGAAATTCTTCGCGCGTCATCCAGCGCTTGCGATCGACCAGTTCAATCTGCACCACGGCCATCACGCCGCCGAATCCCTGCAGCGCCAGAACGCTGAATGACCAGAACAGATCGGCGAGCGAGCGCGGCTGTGGACGCGCCACCGTGGCTGATGAATTGTCACTGGCTTGCTGCGATGGGCTCATCCATGACCTCGACTTTTATTGTAATCATTTTAACTATTTATTCTATTTTCCATAACAATTTACTGGATAATTGATATCAAGTTATCCGGCGACATATCAGCCCGTCAGGGCTCCGCTCGCAGCGTATTCCCCAGCGCGGCCAATCTTACCGCAGTGAAGCCTGCGCAAACGCACGCAAAGCACGCCACGGACTTCATGCGCCCCTCATGCCGGTTGTAAGCAGGGCGACTGCCAGTTATAGTCTGCCCGTCGGGAAAGGCAGACTCCCGGCACCGGACCGCAGCCTGTGTCCCAAGACGGTGTCCCGTCCAAGTTCTGTGTTCACGCACCGCAAAACCGTGAGGATTTCCCATGGACACCGCAAACTCATCCACGACTGTTGCAACGCTGGCCTCCCGTATTGGCTCCCGACACGCCCCCATCGTCATCGATGCTCGACGTGATGAAGACTTTGACGCAGACGCCGTCATGATCGCCGGCGCCCTGCGGCGAGCGCCTCATCTGGTGGCAGCCTGGTCACAACAGCTGCCAGCGGATGCCCATTTCGTCGTGTATTGCGAACGGGGTCTGGAAACCAGCCAGGCAGTCACCCACGCGCTGGTGAGCCAAGGCTTCGAGGCAGCCGTCCTTGAAGACGGCATGCAGGCCTGGAAAGCCGCCGGTGCGACCACCATGAAGAAGTTGCGCACGCCCGATATCCCCTCCCCCACAGCAACACGCTGGGTGACACGCGAGCGTCCCAAAATCGACCGGATTGCCTGCCCCTGGCTGATCAGGCGTTTCATCGATCCCCTCGCCGAATTCCTGTATGTGCCCAAGGATCGCGTGCTGGACTATGCCAAGCGCGAGAACGCCACGCCCTATGACATCCCCGGCGTGCGCTTCTCCCATCGGGGCGAGCATTGCAGCTTTGACGCGATGATCGAGGATTTCGAGATCACGGATGCGGCGCTGCTCGCTCTGGCCGCCATCGTGCGCGGCGCCGACACCGGACAACCGCTGCTGACACCCCAGTCGGCCGGACTGCTGGCGGTGTCACTGGGCCTGTCAGCGCTGTTCCCGGATGACCACACCATGCTTGAACACGGCATGACAGTCTATGACGCGCTGTATACGTGGCTGCGCTCTATCCGCGGGGAGACCGCTGACGATGCCCTGATCGCCTCACCACTGATCGGAAACAGATCATGAACGCCACAACCAACAGCGAGTCACTGTCGAAACCATCGCCAGTCCCCTTCGGCACGGCCTTCCTCTACTGGCTGAAACTGGGGTTCATCAGTTTTGGCGGCCCGGCCGGACAGATTGCGATCATGCATCAGGAACTGGTGGAAAAACGCCGCTGGATCTCCGAGAAACGTTTCCTGCACGCGCTCAATTACTGCATGTTGCTGCCCGGCCCGGAGGCTCAGCAACTGGCCACCTACATCGGCTGGCTGATGCACGGCACCCGTGGCGGCATCGTCGCCGGCGGTCTGTTCGTGCTGCCGTCGCTGTTTATTCTCATCGGGTTGACCTGGGTCTATCTTGCCTACGGCGACCTGCCCGTGGTGGCAGGCCTGCTGTACGGCATCAAGCCGGCAGTCACCGCCATTGTGCTGTTTGCCGCCTGGCGCATCGGTTCGCGGACGCTCAGGAATACCTGGCTGTGGGCCATCAGCATCGCCGCCTTTGTCGCCATTTTCGCGCTGCGCCTGCCCTTTCCGGCCATCATCCTGGCCGCCGGCATTATCGGCTACGTCGGCGGGCATATGGCGCCACAGCATTTTTCCGCGGGCGGCGGGCATGGCGCTGGTGCGGCCAGTTATGGCCCGGCACTCATTGACGACGACACGCCGACACCGCCACACGCCCTGTTCAGTTCCGCGCGACTGACCGGCATCGTGGCGATTTTCCTGGCGATCTGGGGCGCTGCGCTGATCACGCTGATCGCCCGCTTCGGCTGGGACGCCACGCTGACCCAGATCGGCTGGTTCTTTACCAAGGCGGCTCTCTTGACCTTCGGTGGCGCCTACGCCGTGCTGCCCTATGTTTATCAGGCCAGCGTGGAACACTATCAATGGCTATCGCCCGCGCAGATGATCGACGGCCTGGCGCTGGGGGAAACAACACCAGGCCCGCTGATCATGATCGTCGCCTTTGTCGGCTTCGTCGGTGCCTGGACAAAAGCGCTGTTCGGTCCCGACATGTTGCTGCTGGCGGGAAGCGCAGGCGCAGTCATCGCAACCTTTTTCACGTTTCTGCCCAGCTTCCTGTTCATCCTGGCCGGCGGGCCATTCATCGAAACCACGCATGGCAATCTGAAGTTCACAGCGCCGCTGACGGCCATCACGGCCGCCGTGGTTGGTGTCATCGTCAACCTGGCGGCCTTCTTTGCCTGGCATGTATTCTGGCCGACCGGTTTTGACGGGCGCTTTGAGTGGTTCTCCGCCCTCACCAGCGTGGTCGCCTTTGTCGCGCTGTTCCGCTTCAAGGCCGGCGTCGTCAGCGTGATCGCGGCCAGCGGTCTGGCGGGCCTGATTTACCATACGCTGGTAACCTGACAACTTAAAGTCCGTTTCGAAATAAAGCAATTACACTTTGTCATTCCGAGCGCAGCGAGGAATCTGCTGTTTAATCAAAACAAAAGCAGATTCCTCAGCCTTCGCCCCGAAGGAAGTCCCATTGGGGGACGGCTTCGGAATGACAAGTCATTTTGAAATGAGTTCTTAATAACCTTAATAACTTAAGGCGGCGCGACACCCAAGGACCTGGGCCCTGAAACGCGGGCGACGCCAACCGCCTGTCCGCTACACGAGACGAAGGAGGAGACATGAACGCGCTGCGTTTGATTCACGCATTGCTCACCGCCACGGCACTGATTTCAGGAGGCGTGGCAGCCCAGGGCACCGACAGCTATCCATCCCGGCCCGTGACCATCATCGTTCCGCTGTCGCCGGGCGCGGCCGTGGATATCGAAACACGCATGTACGCGCAGAAGCTGAGCGAAAGCACCGGGCGTTCTTTTCTGGTCGACTACAAACCCGGCGCCGGCACCACCATCGGTGCCGCCCATGTCGCCAAAGCCGCCCCTGACGGTTATACGCTGCTGGCAGTGACACCCAGCCTCACCGTATCGACGCTGGCCTATGCCAATCTGCCCTTCGATCCGTTCAAGGATTTGACACCGCTCTCCCTGATGAGCAAACGGCCCAGTCTATTCATCGTGACCCCATCGCTCCCAGTGAAGAATATGACGGAATACCTTGCCTATGCCAAAGCCAATCCAGGCAAGCTCAACATCGGCACCTCCGGCGCCGGGGGACTTGGGGAACTCGCGCTGGGGTGGCTGCACCAGATGGGCAATATGAATGTGCAACTGGTGCACTACAAAGGAGGCGCCCCCGCCTATACCGCCGTGATGTCCGGCGAGGTTCACGCCGTGCTGGGCAGCGTGGCGGCCATGCTGAGCAACATCAAGGCAGGCAAGGCGCGCGCGATTGCCGTCTCGACTCTCGAGCGAAGCAGCTTCCTGCCGGACATGCCGACGATCGCCGAGCAGGGATTCCCGGGGTTCGAGTACGCGCAATGGATCGGCATCAGCGGCCCTGCCGGCATACCCGCGGCTGTCATCAGCCGATTGAGCCTGGAACTTCCCAAGGCCGCCAAGGCCCCCGAAATACTGCAAAAACTCGCCAGCGACGGCACGCTCATGGTGGGCAGCACACCGGAGCAGTTCCGCCAGCACATCGCCACTGAAGCCGCGCGCTGGCGCAAGGTGGCGCAGGATACCGGGATCAAGCTGGTGCAGTGAGCCGCAGGCGATATTCAGAAAAAATGGCAGCCTGTTAATCGATGATAAGACCCATGCGAGGAGAAAACCCATGCGACACCCCGGACTCACCCTAGCTGGCGCGCTGGCAACGGCCGCGCTCTCGGCAAGCACCGCTTTCGCGCAGGGCGCGGCTGACGCCTATCCGGCAAGACCCGTCACCATCGTCATTCCCTATGGGCCAGGCGGCTCCACCGACCTTGAAGCGCGACTGTACACGCAGAAACTGACCGAAAGCCTGCGCCAGCCCTTCCTGATCGACTACAAGCCGGGCGCCGGAGCCACCATCGGCACCGCCTTTGTCGCCCGGGCGGTGCCGGACGGTTACACCTTATTGATGCACACCGCCACATTCAGCATTGCGCCGGCCACCTACGGCGACAAGTCGCCCTATGATGCGATCAAGGATTTTGCTCCGGTGTCGCTCACCACCATGACTCCGGACATCCTCGTCGTTACGGCTTCACTGCCGGTCAACAACGTCAGGGAATATATCGCGTATGCCAAGGCCAATCCGGGCAGGCTCAACTTCGGTACCTCAGGCATGGGTGGCATCAACCATATCAGCGGCGCCTGGCTGCACAGTGCCACCAATACCGCGGTCACCTTCGTGCATTACAAGGGCGGCAACGACATCATGCGCACCCTGGTATCGGGCGAGATCCAGTCCGTCGTGGCACCACCATTGATCGTGCTGCCGCACGTCAAATCCGGGAAAGTGAGGGCGCTGGCCGTCACGACGGCTGACCGCGTCAGCTTCCTGCCTGATCTGCCGTCGCTTCAGGAAGAAGGCGTTCCCAACTGTGACTGGGCAAACTGGGTGGCGGCGTTTGCGCCGGCCAGAACCCCCGCCGCCATTGTCAATAAACTGGGAGCCGAATTCGGCCGAATCGTCAAATTGCCCGACATCGTCCAGAAACTCGGGCAAGGCAAGGTCATGGTCGGCAGCACGCCCGAGGAACTGCGCAAACTCGTCGCACGCGAAGTCCCGGCATGGAAGAAAATCGTACTTGAAAATGGCATTAAATCGGGCGACTGAACGAACCAGACTTCGCTTTCGGCAGTGCCAATAACACCCATCTCGCGCAATAACAGAATATTCCCAAGAGCGCTCACCGGCTCTGCAGCACCGCGGCGGGAAGCGCCCTGCCCAGGAGGCGTCACGGGTATACTTGGAAACGAAAAATATACCGTGACACATGATCGCACGGCCTCTCAACCCATTTCCCCACTCCAAGCACACCACACACCCGACCGGCATGACTGATCGCATCATTCCCATCGTTCCAAGAAGCACTGCCCTGCAACTGCCGGACGCTGAACCCGGCCATGGCCAAAGCAGATTGGATACGGCAGGCGGGCTCGCCGACCGGCTGGGCCGCCCGCTTCGTGACCTGCGCATATCCGTCACTGACCGCTGCAATTTCCGCTGCGTGTACTGCATGCCGCGCAGTGTGTTCGACGCCAGCTATCCTTTCCTTAGTCGTGGCGAATTGCTGAGTTTCGAGGAAATCACCCGACTGGCGGCCATTTTCAAGACACAGGGTGTGGAGAAAATCCGGCTCACGGGCGGTGAACCGCTGCTGCGCAAGAACATCGAACGCCTGATCACCATGCTGGCGCCGCTGGAACTCGACCTGACCCTGACCACGAATGGCTCCTTGCTCGCCAGCAAGGCAAAGGCGCTCAGGAGCGCAGGCCTGAAGCGGGTCACAGTGAGCCTGGACGCGCTGGATGAAGCCACCTTCCGCGCCATGAACGACGCAGACTTCCCCGTCAGCAAGGTGCTGCAAGGCATTGATGCCGCTGCCGCTGCGGGACTCTCCCCGATCAAGATCAACATGGTGGTCAAGCGCGGCCTCAATGACGCTGGAATCGTGGCGATGGCCCGGCACTTCAAGGGCAGCGGACATATCGTTCGCTTCATCGAGTTCATGGACGTGGGCACCACCAACGGCTGGCGCATGGATGATGTCGTGCCGTCGTCCGAAGTCGTCCAACGCATCAGCGCGCAGATGACGCTGTTGCCGGCAGCCCCCCAATATCCCGGTGAAGTGGCGCAACGCTGGCGTTATGCCGATGGCTCTGGCGAAGTCGGCGTCATCTCGTCGGTCACCCAGGCTTTCTGCCGCAGTTGCACGCGGGCGCGACTGTCAACTGAAGGCCGGCTGTATACCTGCCTGTTCGCTGAAGCCGGTTATGATCTGCGCGTGCTGCTGCGTGATGGCGCGGACGACGCAAGGCTGGCCGATGCCATTGCGCGCATCTGGCAGGTTCGCTCGGACCGTTACTCGGAAATTCGCACCAGCGAAACCAGCAGCCAGCGCAAAGTCGAGATGTCTTATATCGGGGGCTAATGCCCTGATCTCAGGCAATTTCATTCGCGAATAACCCTATGAAACGCGCTCTCATACCACGATGAACCTGCTTTCCAGCTTGCTCAAGCGCGTGACAACACCGCGCGATTCCCGATCCGAACTGCGCCGCCTGTACCTCGATCTGATGCAACGCATTCTGATCAATACCATCTATGAGGATCCGCAGACGATCACCCGGGAGTACAAGCCCAAGACCCGCGAACTGGGACTGGACTGGCCTTCGGTCGCGCACAGCATGATCGGGCGCCATCGCATGAATAACTTGCGCACGCTGTGTGAAGACGTGATCACACGCCGCATCCCGGGCGACTACATCGAAACCGGAGTCTGGCGCGGCGGCGCCTGCATCCTGATGCGCGCCGTGCTCAAGGCCCATGGCGTAACTGACCGGTGCATCTGGGTGGCCGATTCATTTCAGGGCCTGCCGCCCCCTTCCGCGGACAAATACCCCGCCGATGCCACGGACACGCTTTACCGGAATCCGCAACTGGCGATCTCGCTTGAAGAGGTCAAGGCCAACTTTGACAAGTACGATTTATTGGATAATCAGGTGCGCTTTCTGCAAGGCTGGTTCAAGGATACGCTGCCATGCGCCCCCATCGAGCAACTGGCCATACTGCGGCTGGATGGTGACATGTACGAGTCCACCATGGACGGCCTCAAGGCGCTCTATCACAAGCTTTCCCCCGGCGGTTACGTCATCGTCGATGACTACCATCTCGACAATTGTCGTGCGGCCATCACCGACTTTCGGGCAACGCACAATATCGCAGACACCATCATCGAGATCGACGGGTCCGGCGTCTACTGGAAGAAAAGTCCATGACTGAAGCACCCATCATTGAAGCACCCATCGCCGGTCTGGTACTGGCCGGAGGACAAGCCAGCCGCATGGGCGGCGTGGACAAGGGCCTGCAGATGCTGCGGGGACGCTCGCTGCTCGGCTGGGTGCTCAATCGACTGGAACCCCAGGTAATGAGCCTGATGATCAGCGCCAATGCGCCGGACAAGTATGCCGGATTCGGCCTGCCGGTCATCGCCGATGACATGTCATCGGCAGGACCGCTGGCCGGCATGCTGGCCGGACTGAAGAACGCACGCCATCCGCTCCTGGTCACGGCACCCTGCGATGCCCCCTTCCTCCCGGCTGATCTGGTGTCGCGCTTGTTCACTGCACTGGAAGCCGATCAGGCCGATCTTGCCGTCGTCCGCACCGACGACGGTTTGCAACCGATGTTTTCATTGCTGCGCCGACGCGTGCTGCCAGCCCTGGAAGGCTATCTGCGGCAAGGCGGACGCAAGGCCGACGGCTGGCATGACAATCTGCGCGTGGTCGAAGTGCCCTACCACGACCAGCCGCAAGCATTCATCAATATCAACAGCCTCGACGAACTGCATGCGCTGAACATGAGTTCGGCCAATCATCCTGGCGGCGACGACAACGCATGATGGCGATGGAAGAAAGCGCTGTTGTCGCCACGTCGCTACGCAACATCACCGCCGGCATCACTGGGCACGCTGCGGGCAACGACGCGCAGGCCCTGACCGTAACGGCGGTGCAGGCAGCCATTCACGCCTGTGTCGTACCCGTCACGCAAACCGAATGGGTTCCCCTGTCCGAAGCCCTCGGTCGCGTGTTGGCTGGCGACATCCTCTCTCCGATCGATCTGCCGGGCCACGACAATTCGGCCATGGACGGTTGGGCACTGCGCAGCGCCGATCTGCGCGCCGACACCGACACGCAACTCACGCAGGTCGGCACCGCGCTGGCGGGCCATCCCTACGCCGGACCCGTTGGCCCCGGCGAGTGCGTGCGTATCATGACTGGCGCAATGCTGCCTGCCGGCACCGATAGCGTGGTCATGCAGGAGATCGTGCGCGCCGATGGCATGCGCATTGTGATTGCGCGAGGCGAGCATGCCGGTCGCAATGTCCGGCACCGGGGTGAATCTCTCTTGCGCGGCGCCGTTGCGCTGCCCGCCGGCACGCTGCTGCGCCCCTCCGGCATCGGTCTGGCGGCTTCGCTCGGCATACAAACCGTGATGGTCCGCCGGCGCCTGCGCGTGGCGTTTTTTTCCACTGGCGACGAATTGCGCATGCCGGGCGAGGTGTTGCGTCCCGGCGATATTTACGACAGCAATCGGCAAACCGTGGGTGCAATGCTGGAGCGACTCGGCTGCGACGCCATCGATCTGGGCGCCATCGGGGACGATCCGGCCAGACTGGAAGCCGCGTTTCGGCAAGCTGCCGCCAGCGCCGATGTCGTCATCACCACCGGTGGCGTATCCGCCGGTGACCATGACTTCACCCGACCGCTGATGGAGAAACTCGGTGAAGTGCTGTTCTGGAAGATCGCCATCCGACCGGGCCGTCCCATGGCATTTGGTCGCATTACGGCTGATCAAAAGGCCGCCTGCCTGTTCGCGCTGCCCGGCAATCCGGTGGCCGTCATGGTCACCTTCTACCAGTTCGTGCGGAGCGCTCTGCTCGCGATGATGGGACAAACGCCCGCTGCGCCCCTTGCACTGTCGCTGCCCCTGCAGCACGCCTTGCGCAAGAAGCCCGGGCGCACCGAGTTCCTGCGCGGCATCGTCGAAAGCCGGGATGGACTCAGTTCGGTACGCAGCACCGGCTCGCAGGGGTCTGCGATGCTCTCGTCCATGTGCGATGCCAACTGCTTCATCGTGCTGCGCCATGAACAAGGCGACGTGCAGCAGGGGGATCTGGTTGAGGTGATGCTGTTTGAAGGGCTGATCTGAGGCAGTGCAACGATCTGAAGCAGGTCACGCCTTTGCTTCCAGCAGGGTCCGCCTGGCAAAGCACAAATCCTCCCAGGCCTTGGCCTTGTCGGTCAGGTTGCGCAACAGGTAGGCAGGGTGATAGGACACGATCACCGGCACGCCCTGATATTGATGCAATTTTCCGCGCAGGCTGGCGATACTGGCCTCGCTTCCCAGCAGCGCCTGCGTGGCAAAACGGCCCAGCGCCAGGATGAGCCTGGGTTTAACCAGCGCCACCTGCCTAACCAGGTGCATGCTGCATTGGGCGACTTCCGCCGGATCAGGATTGCGGTTTCCCGGCGGCCGGCATTTCAGCACATTGGCGATATAGACATGCTGGCCCCTGTCCATGTCCAGCGCCGCGAGCATGTTGTCCAGCAATTTCCCGGCCTGACCGACGAAGGGCTCTCCGCGCGCATCCTCTTCCGCGCCCGGCGCTTCGCCCACCAGCATCCACTCGGCGCTTTCGTTGCCGGTGCCGAACACCGTGTTACTGCGCGTCTTGTGCAGGCTGCAGGCCTCGCAGGCGGCCACCGTCGCTTTCAGCTCGATCCAGTCCATGCCAAGAATGCGCTGCTGGCGACCTTCGTCGACGGCTGACAGCACATCCGCGCCCGCCGCCGCCGACTTTCTCGTGGGTACCAGACTGGCTGCAGAGCGACGCGTCGCAGGAGCAACTGCATCAGACGGCGTAACCGCGGGCGCTGAAACGGGTGAAGCCACCTCGGCAGGTTGATCAGCGCTGTCCGGCCGCGCGCCGCGCAGCTTCCACACCGGGCCCAGGCCCATTTCCGTGATCAGAACGTCGCGACGCGTCATGGCAGATCGATTGACAGCACGAGCGCGTCTTCGCGCCCCTGGCTCGCCGGATAATAGTCGCGCCGATTGCCGACCTGCGTGAAGCCGCTGCGGGCATAGAGTTCGCGCGCAGCCGAGTTGCTGGGCCGCACTTCGAGAAACATCAGCCGCGCACCACCGGACCTGGCCGCCTTCAGCGCATGCGCGAGCAGCCTGCCGCCGTGACCGGCGCGCTGCAGCGGCGCGGCAATACTCAGATTCAGCAAATGCGCCTCACCAGCGAAGTTCATGATCACGCAATAGCCGATCGGCTGCCCGTCCACGCGGCACATCCAGCAACCGTATCCGGCGCGAATCGAATCGCTGAAATTGCCGCGCGTCCACGGAAATTCATACACCTCGACCTCGATGGCCAGCACCTCGTCAAGATCGGCCTCGAGCATCGGAAAGAAAGTCAGTTCCGGTCGCAGTACGGCACTCACGCAATCGTCCCCATGTCCGTCACGCGCTTCATATTCCTCAAATGCGGCCTCATATGCGACGTCATATGCGCTCGCTCTTTTTCAAGGCCACCTTGTCCCGAATATATAACGGCAGCGCATCAGCCGGCAGATCGCCAGGGCCAGCATCAAAGAGTGGACGCGCCAGCGCAATGCCAGCACGCGCCGTCGGCACCAGTTCGGGCCGCACCGCCGTCATCACCGTGGCATAACGCTCACCGAGCAAGGCCGCATGCGCGGCAAATCCGGTGCCGCAACCAGTCCAGCCCGTTCCTGAAATGTCAGGCACTGCCGCAGGATCGTAGAGCCCTGGCGCCAGTACTTCAGTCCATGTCGCACCCTCGCGCCGGTAGGCGGCATGATACACCTCGCCCATGCGCGCATCGATGCAGGCGATGACCTGATCGGCCCCGCTGTCAGCGTATGCAGCCTGGGCAATCGCCTCCAGCGTGATCACCCCCTGCACGCGTATGCCGAGTGCGAAGGCGAGGCCCTGCGTCACACCGCAGGCGACCCGCAGGCCGGTGAATGAGCCAGGGCCGCGCCCATAAGCAATGCCGCCGATATCCGCCAGGGCAAGCCCGGCCTGTGCCAACAGTTTGCGCACTTCGTCGAATATCATCTCGGCATGCCGCTGCCCGGCCAGCAGGTTCGTCTCGAACAGCGCATCGCCGCGACTGACCGCTAGCGACAGGTACTCGGTGGAAGTTTCAATGGCAAGAAGATTCAAGGCAATGCGCAGCGCCGTGTGTGGATACGCCATTCTAGCGGATGGGGCTGCATTGCCGTGGCACGGATACAATACACAGCAAGAAAAACCACCCATCAGAGACAGGAATCGGCATGAAATCCTATCGCATCGCACTCATCCCCGGCGACGGCATCGGCAAGGAAGTGGCGCCTGAAGGCGTGCGCGTTCTCGAAGCGGTCGGCCGCAAATTCGGCATCGCCTTCAAGTGGGATGAATACCCGTGGAGTTGCGAATACCGCAACGCGCATGGCCGCATGATGCCGGTGGATGCACTGGACACCATCCGCCATCACGATGCCATCTTCTTCGGCGCCTGCGGCTTTCCCGGCGTGCCGGACCATATTTCGCTGTGGGAAATGCTGATCCCCATGCGCCGCCAGTACGACCTCTATGTCAACCTGCGGCCGGCGAGGCTGATGCCCGGCATCGTGTCGCCGCTGCGCGGCCGCGAAGTCGGCGACATCGACATGTGGATCGTGCGCGAAAACACCGAGGGTGAGTATTCCTCGGTCGGCGGGCGCGTGTTCGACGGCACCGACCGCGAGATCGTCATGCAGCAGGCCACGTTCACGCGCAAGGGCACCGACCGCATCCTGAAATATGCCTTCGAACTGGCCGCCAGCCGCCCCAAGCAGCATCTCACCTCGGCCACCAAATCCAACGGCATCGCCATCACCATGCCCTACTGGGACGAGCGTTTCGACGCCATGAAGAAAAACTATCCCGGCGTGCGCGCCGACCAGTACCACGTCGACATCCTCGCCGCGCATTTCGTGCAGCACCCGGACTGGTTCGACGTCGTGGTCGGCTCCAACCTCTTCGGCGACATCCTGTCCGACCTCGGCCCCGCCACCACCGGCACCATCGGCATCGCGCCATCGGCCAACATCAACCCCGAACGTGAATTCCCGTCGCTATTCGAACCGGTGCATGGTTCCGCACCGGATATCGCCGGTAAAAATATTGCAAATCCCGTGGGCCAGATCTGGTCGGGCGCGATGATGCTGGAACACCTCGGGCATGCCGAGGCGGCGGCTTCGATCGTGACGGCGATCGAGAAAGTGCTGACCAGCGGACCGAGGACGCGCGACATCGGGGGAACTGCTTCGACGCAGGAGATGGGGAAGGCGATTGCGGAGGCGATCTAGACGGTATTATACTTATCATGTGAGGATATGGTAATTGATACCAAAAGAGACCGGCGAACATACGCTTGAATTCTTGCTGGATTTTAATGGGCACGTGCACCGTTATGCGGGTGGTTATTGGCTGAAATTTGAAATTTCGAAGGTGGAAGCAGACGATGAAAAACCGCATGGCCTGAATTATTCGTTCACCTTGCATGGCCCGGACAATCGGCGGCTGGTCGGTTTTGACAACGCACACAGTGTTCCTGCCAAAGGGGCGCGCTTCAAGAAGCGACCTAAAGCGATGGATCACTGGCATCGAACGAAATCAGACGAGGGCCGTCCTTATGTGTTCAAGGACGCAGAAACATTGCTTGATGATTTTTTCAATGAAGTCGAACGGGTACTAACCGAGCACGGCATCCCGTTCGACGTCGTCGAAGGAACGGAAGGAGATAATCCATGAAGCATTTCAAGATTCAAAGCCATGCGGCCCTGCGCGAAGAAATGAAGGAGGTTGCGCGCGGAGAGAAGCAGGCGCCGAAGGACGCTGGAGGCGCGACATTCGACTCTGTCGAGGCGCTGCTGCGATTGCTTACGCCCCAGAACCGTGAACTCCTGGCCATTATTCGCGACAAGAAACCACAGTCAATTGCCGAGCTTGCGGAGTTGACGGGCCGCGCACAGCCAAACGTAACGCGCACCCTGGGCAAGCTTGTCGCCATTGGTTTCGTGAGTCTGAAGAACGTCGATCGTCGGAAGGTACCGATGGCGACCATACATTCGCTCCGGATCAACATCGATCCATTCTCGCAGAACGATCGGCTCGAACTGGCGTGATGGCCATTGCTCGCGTGGGGCGATGGGAGACCAGTTTTTCGAAGTATTGATAGGTATATCATCGGTACCAGGCAGCATACGAGTGCTTGGACTCTTATTCGAGCCTGGCCCTTTTTTCCTTCAGGAGATGGGGAAGGCGATTGCGGAGTCGATTTGAAGTTGCTCCAACATGACGTTCAAAATCATCATGCACTGCCTGTGCTCAACACGGACCATGTGAAATGATCGCAGCCATTGGCGCGTTGCTTTTGTTCGCAACCATACTGGTTGTGCTGTGGCGGCGGCTGCGAGTTCGCCAGCGTGAGTCATACATCCGGGAATTTGAATTGCCCAGAGGGCTTTTTGAAAAGCTGCGCAAGCACCGCCCGGAACTGACCATGAAAGAGTGTCAGCTGGTAGCGCAATCATTGCGGCAGTTCTTCCTTGCCTACCTCAAGAGTGGCCGCAAGCATGTGTCCATGCCATCCCAGGTCACTGACGAACTCTGGCACGAATTCATACTGTATACCAGGGCTTATCAGGCATTTTGCCGAACGGCATTCGGTGGTTTTTTCCACCACACACCGGCTATTGCGCTCGGCAACAATCAGAACGCCAATTCCGGATTGCGCCGCTGCTTCTGGCACACCTGCCGCGAAGAAAATATCAATCCGCGTCGCCCGGCCCGTCTGCCGCTCCTGTTTGCGCTGGACGCCAAGTTGAACGTCCCGGATGGCTTTCGCTACGTTGCCGATTGCAGTTCCATACGGCGTGATCGGAACAACTTGAACGGCACTACCTACTGCGGCGGCGACTTCGGCAATGCTTCCATTGACGGGAGTACCGATGGGTTCGCAGACACCACCAGTTCTGCACAGGCAAACACCGACGGTTTTGCCGACCCCGGCGGAGACAGCAGCGGGTGCGGTGGCGGCGGATGCGGTGGCGACTGACAATAAATTCAACGACCGGACACTCAAGAAAATAACGAACAAGTGGGCGCGCCCTTGTCTATCCCCCACTGCAGAGGAAACACAATGTACGCTTTCTCCATAGTTGATTCTTGTTCAGTGCTTCCTTAAGACATTCATGCGCATACTCCCGCCCTACGCCCCCCTTTTCGCCCTCTTCTTCGTCGTGCTCAGCCTGCGCATCGTTCGACTGCGGCGCGGTCTTCGCATCGCGCTTGGCAACAAGGGTAATGAAACGATGCTTCGCGCCATACGAGTTCACTCGAACTTCGCCGAGTACGTTCCTTTCAGCCTGCTGTTGATTTTTCTGGTCGAGGCGCAAGGCGCCTATCCGTTGCTGGTGCACGGACTGTGCCTTTGCCTGCTTGCCGGCCGACTGTCGCATGCCTTCGGGATGAGCCAGTCCAGTGAAAACTTCCGGTATCGCGTATTCGGCATGGCAATGACCTTCACCACACTCATCACCTCGGCCGTGTATCTGCTATTAACCAGTGCGCGCAGTCTGCTGGCTTAACTGCCTGCCAGGGCCAAGCGGGTGCAGGAACCGTAAAAATTTGTGCAACTGAAGCGTGCATGCGTCGATTGACGACCCATTGCGCGGATAATGAACTGCGTTGAAAACGGAACCATCCCGCACATGAACTCTGCCGGCCTCCCTGCCGAATCGCTGTTTGCCCGCGCGGCGCGCAATTTCCTCACCCACAGCGGCCATGTGCCGCTGGTGCTGCTGATCCTGGAGGCGCTGCTGGCCAAGCCGGGCTACTTCGCCAGCACCGATCCTTATCTGCTGTTGGGCGCGGGCATCATGCAGGCCTGCCTGATGGCATGGCTGGACACGCGCAATCAATCCTGGCCCTTCCTCGCCAATCTGGCCGGCCCCCTGCTCTATTCATTGATCGAAGCAGGACTCGAGGGCGTCGGTTTCTTCGATCAATGGCATCACCAGGCGTACTGGGCCTTTGCATTGGGCTTTGCCCTGCTGCAGTCGGCGCAGGCAAAGCGCCCGGAGGCCGCTGCCGCCCTGGTACTGGCCGAGAGCGTGCTGCGCTCGGCGATCCCGCTCGTTATGTATGCGCTGTTCGAGGCGCGCACCAAAAATACCGCGCTGTCAATCGACCTCTTTTTTGCCGACCGCGCGCACGACTTTCTCGCCGTGGTGCTGCTGCTGCTCGGCGTGCTGCTGGGCTTTGCCGACATCAATCTGCGCCGCTCGATGGCCACGGTGCGCTCGCTGACGGCGCGCCTGCGCCAGTATTCGGAATGGTCGCTCGGGCGCGGCATTCTGGACCGTGCCATTGCCGACGAGCGCACGCTTGCGCTGCAACGTGTCGAGCGCGCGGTACTGTTCATCGACATTCGCGGCTTTACCGCCTGGAGCGAGCAGCAGAAACCCGAAGCAGTCGTTGGCATGCTCAATGACTATTACCGTGCCGCTGAAGCCGCACTGGGAGAGATTCATCCAATCAAGCTCAAGTACACCGCTGATGAAGTCATGGCGGTGTTTGCAGATCCCGCGCAGGCGATCAAGGCCGGATCGCGCATGCTGGCCTCCACGCGGGCACTGCTGGCCGAGTCGAAGCTCGCCGCCGGTGCGGGTATGCATTGCGGCCAGGTCGTCGAAGGGGTGCTCGGCGGCGAAGGCGCCAAAGCCTACGACTTCATCGGCGACACGGTGAACACGGCACAACGCCTATGCGATGCCGCGGCGCCTGGCGAATTGCTGGTATCAATGACCGCTTGCGCCGCTGCCGGCCTCGCGCCCGTGCAGCAACGTGAGGTTGTCGCCAAAGGCAAGAGTGAGCCATTGCGTGCTGCGGTTGTATCGTAACGATATTCAGTTGTTTTGCTTATCCATTCCACACAGGAGAACTCCTTGAACACAGTCATCCCCGCCTTGGTCGCTACGCTGGTCCTGGCCACGCAGCCGCTCCAGGCGCAGACCCCAACCCAACCCCGGCCCGACAAGCCGGCGACGCCCTACACCACCCAGCCGATGCGCTTTGTGGTTCCCAATGCGCCAGGCGGCCCCACCGATATCGTGGCCCGCGCCGTCGGGGAAAAACTTTCCGAACGCCTGGGCGTGCCGGTCGTCATCGACAATCGCGCTGGCGCCACCGGCACGGTGGGCGGCGACATCGTGGCCAAGTCGGCGCCGGACGGCCGCACGCTGCTCCTGTGCAGCAGCAGCGTGTTCACCTCGACGCCCATCCTGGTGCCGGACGCCCCCTACGACGCGCGGCGCGATTTCGCCATGGTCACCACGCTCGTCTCCGTGCCCTATCTGCTGCTGGTCAATCCCACCAACGGCCCCGGCTCGGTGCGCGAATTCATTGCGCTTGCCAAAGCCAAGCCCGGCAGCCTCAATTACGGTTCCGCGGGCCATGGCAGCACGTCGCATATGGTCGGCGCGCTGTTCGGGTCCATGGCCGGCATCAACGTCGTGCACGTGCCGTACAAGGGCAGCTCGCAGGCGGCATCCGACCTGATGGGTGGCCAGCTGCAGTTCGAATTCGAGGCCGTCGCCGGCGGCATGCAATACCTCAAGGGCGGCCGCCTGAAGGCGCTGGGCATCAGCTCGACCAAGCGCCTGCCGGCGCTGCCTGATCTGCCCACCATCGCCGAATCGGGCGTGCCGGGCTTCGAAGCCACCGTCGGGCACGGCGTGTGCGTCACCGCGAAGACGCCGCCGGCGCTGGTTTATCGGCTGTATCAGGAACTCGCGGCAACGCTCAAGATTCCGGAAGTGCGCGAACGCCTCACCGGCATCGGCGCGGAAATCGTCGGCAATACACCGGAGGAGTATCAGGCCGCCATCCGCGCGGAAATCCCGCGCTGGGAAAAAATCGTGCGCGAGATTGCCGCCAAGGGACAGTAATATCGCTCCCCGGCACACCGTGAAAACGCGCGGCCCCGGCGTGAGGGCCGCGCGTGACCAACAGCATCATCCCTCTGACTGAGCTCAACTACCGAACGCGGCCTGCGCCGCATGCAAAGGACACAGGAAAGAACATGCCATTACCAGCCCCCGTTCCCCGCGAAGAAATTCATTGCCGAACGATCCAGATGCGGGGCTACCGCCGCGAAGATGGCCTCTACGACATCGAAGGCCGAATCACGGACGTCAAAACGCACCCCTTCTCCTCGATTGGAGGGCGCTCGGTCGAACCCGGCAGCCCTCTGCACGACATGTGGGTACGACTGGTGATCGACGAGGACATGCTGGTGATCGACGTGCAGGCCATCACCGACGCATCGCCCTACGCCGCCTGTCCGGGCGCAGCGCCCGGATTGAGTGCCATCAAGGGAGAGCGCCTGGCGAAAGGCTGGCGCGCGGCGATCGCAAAAAAGCTGGCCGGCGTCGACGGTTGCACGCACATCAAGGAATTGCTCAATGCCATGGGCAGTGCAGCCTATCAATCACTGACACCCATCAGGAAGGCCAGGGAGGCCGTGATCCACGACAAACGCCGGCCGGCCAGCCTCAACAGTTGCCTTGCCCACGCCAGCGATGGCGACCTGGTGCTGTTTCGCTGGCCTGAATTCCATACTGGAAAGCCGGTTTCGAAAGAGCAGAAACCATAGTCGTCCCACTGCAGAGGCCGCGTCATGATGATCGACGCACAGGTCCATCTCTGGGAGAGCGAAGGGCGAATTGGCCCGCAGTGGATGAATACAATTTATTCATTTCTATTCTTCTGTATTAGATCTTTATGTAGAAATGATATTTATAAAACTGAAAGTATTTCCAGACCCCGGGTTTTGGGTACGGATAATGTATATCCGTACCCAAAACCCGGGGCCGCAAGCGAAGCGCGCGAGGACTTGCGCAACAGTCTTGCACGGACAAAGAATCCGTCCGGGTCAAACCCCAAACCCTGAAACTTCATTGAGCAAGTTCCGGCGCTACCCGCTTAGCTCCTGAGCAAATCCAGCGTCGCATACCTTCCACCCAGCGGCCCGACCGAATCCAAGCCCCACCACCGCTGCAAGGCGGTCGCGTACAGGCTGCGAAAATCCACCACGTGCGCGAGGTTGCCGTTGTCCAGGCGGTCCAGTCGCGGCGCTTCGCCGTACAACCCGCCCTTGACGCCGCCACCCAGGACAAAGTGCGCGTTGGCGGTGCCATGATCGGTGCCGCTGGAGGCATTCTCCTGCACGCGGCGGCCGAACTCGGCGTAGGTGAGAATCAGCGTCGAGTCCCAGCGCCCCAGTTCAAGCAGCGCGGCCTTCAGCGCGGCAAGGCCTTCGCCCAGTTGCCTGAGCAGATTGGCATGGATGCCCGGCTGGTTCTGATGGGTGTCGAATCCGTTCAGCGTCAGCCGAATGGCGGCCACCGGCTCCCGGCCCGCCAGCACGCTGGCGGCGGTGCGTACCGCGTTGCCGAATGGCCCATCTGGAAAAGTTGTCGTCAGCGCTGCGCCACCGCCCAGGCCCCGGGCCGCCTGCACCACCTCATCTTCCACGCCGAGGATGTGATCCAGCGCCTTGTTGCCGCGCGCCCGACCCGGCGTCGCCAGCCTCGCCTGACGCAGAAATTGTTCGGTATTGGTCAGGGTCACCGTGCGCGAGCCTCCGGCGAAAGGACCCGGGTCCGCATTACCCACGATGACACCGGCAGCGGCAAATTCACGCGGCACCGGATTGGCCCGGAAGGCGCGTGCCAGCCAGCCCTGCTGCAGGTATTGTTCGCTGCTCGATGCGGTGTCCCAGATTTCGATGGAGCGAAAGTGCGACAGATTGGGATTGGGATAGCCCACGCCACGCACCACCGCCAGCTCATTGGCCTGCCACAGCGGCAGCAACGGCGCGAGTGCCGGATGCAGGCCTTCGCCTTCGGTCAGTTGCAGCACATCGTCGCGCTTGATGGCAATGCGCGGGCGCAGCCGGTAATACTCGGCATCGGCGTAAGGGACCACGGTGTTGAGACCGTCGTTGGCGCCTTTGAGTTCGACCAGAATGAGCAGTTTTCGGTAGGTGTCAGCCGTTGTCGGCGCAGCGAAAACGAATTCCGGCAAGAACGCGGCCAGCGACGTTGCCGCCATGCTCTTTAGAAATTCGCGTTTATTCATGATTCATCCTGCCATTGCGTTCGTAGCACACTGAACACAGTGTCATTCCGAGCATGGCGAGGAATCTGCTTTTCACAGCGTTACAAAAGAAGCAGATTCCTCGCTGCACTCGGAATGACATTATTTTTTGCGTCAGCATGCCGCCGGCTACTTCAACTGATACACCGGGTCCATGGCGAGGTGGCGTACCCACTCGCGTCGGGACAGTTCGGCTGGCACCGGATTGGCCGGCGCCGCGGCCAGCAACACGCGTTCGACCGCCGGATCGCGCTCGCCGGAAAAACCGGTGAACCAGCGCTGGCTCTCGAACAGCGGCAAGTTGAGTGGCGCACGGCGCGCGCCGGCCAACAGCAGCGGACGCTGCTGGCGCTGCGCCGCTCCTGTCATCGGGATGGAAGCAAATGCCGGCCTGAGCGACTCCTCGGTCCGGAACAGGCGTTCGATAAACTGTTTGCGCGCCAGCAGCGTGGCCGAATTGATCCAGGCCTCGCCACCCGGCCAGCCTTTGACATTGGGTGGCGCGAAGAGATTCTGACCCAGCCCGGCCATCACCATGGCGAGGGACGCTACGTCATCTGCGCTCATGTCGAATTGACGCAGGCTGCCCACCACGAACTCCACCGGCGATTTCACCAGCACCGCCCGATTCGCTTCCTTCCAGAACGCCGCTGACAGCAGCAGTTCGCGCAGCGCCGCGCGGATGTCATAACGACTGTCGCGGAAGGTCGCCGCGATGCGCCGCACTTCCACCGATTCCGGCTCGGGTGAAACGAATTCGCGCCACATTTTGCCGACGATATACTCAGCCGCCTTTGGCTGCGCCAGCAGGATGTCGAGCACGTCATCGCCATCAAAGCGGCCGCGTTGCCCCAGCACGGTCTTGTCACCGGAATCATGCAGGAAGGGGCGATTACGAAATTCCATGGTGTCCTGTTCCAGCGACCAGCCGGTGAAGGCACGCGCTGCTTCGCGGATATCGGCCTCGGTGTAATTGCCCTCACCCAGGGTGAACAGTTCCATCACCTCGCGTGCAAAATTTTCGTTCGGTTTGTCCTTGCGATTGGTTGCCGAATCCAGATAAATGATCATCGCCGGATCCTTCGATACGGCATGCAGCAGCGTGGCGAAATTGCCCAGCGCGTGTTCACGCAGCAGCACGTTCTGCCGGTACATCAACCGCGCGTAGCGCACCTTCTGCTGACTGGAGGTGAAGTGGTTGTGCCAGAACAGGGTCATGCGCTCGGCCAGCGGCGAGGGCGTGACCCGCATTTCATTGATCCACCAGGCGCGCAGCTCAAACGATTGCCGCAGTTGCTGTTGCAGATAGGCGCGCCTGTCCTCTACCGACAGATTGCGCAGTTCGCGCGGCGGCCGCAGCGCATCCTGTACCCACGCCGGTGGCGCCGAAGTCGCAACAGCCGGCGCAATGGCCGGCACAACGGCCAGCACCCGCGCCACGCCCTGCTCGCGTGTCAGCGCGGCATACGTTTTGATTTCATTAAGCGTTGGACCAAATCCGGTGCGCGCCAACAGATGGCGCGCGTCGTCCATGCCCATGGTGGCACTGGTGGCACTGGTGGCCACGCCAGAGGCAACGGCACTGCCCGCGATGACCAGACCCATCAAGGCCAGCACGCCGGCCAACGTCGTCAGCCGGCTATACACCATTGCAGGAAGCGTACTTGCCCACACTGGCGTGGACGGAACGACCGCGTGAACGAAACGACCGTGTGGACGGAACAAGCTAAGGCCGCTCGGGAGGATTACGGTAGATGTCGCGACCATGGTTATTGATGTCGCGACGCAATTGCTGGCGCTCCTCCGGGCTCATGCGCCCTTCCGGCGCGCGCGCGGGCATGCTGGCTTCGCGAAGCGGTGGCCGCTGCGGCATGGGCCCCTGATGCGGCCCCGGGCCGCCGTGCTCGAAGCGGCGCCCACCCGGCTGCTGGGCGACAGCCGGCCAGCCGGCCATCAGCAGGCTGAGTGCAAGCAGACTCACCATCAGGCGCCTCATCGCAACATTCACGACTGTTTATCCTTGTATTCCGCGTCCAGCACCATGGCCGGCCTGGACACCAATTTGCACATCACTCCGGACCGCATTCTCGACTTCATTCGAGACCGCATTGTCAACAACAAACTCATTTCATGCCACTTCGATTGCACGATAACGCACGGGTGTAAGTCTGATGTGACTGCCCGGGCAAGTCTGTAAGCAATTGTTTCCACAGCCACCCGCCGTAACTGTCGGTTACCACAAACCACCTTGCATCACTGGCCTAGTCCGGGACAAGCCGTTACGATAGCACCATGATAAATACCAAAACCCGCATCCTGGTCGTCGACGACGACCTTCGCCTGCGCGACCTGCTGCAGCGCTATCTTACCGAACAAGGCTTTGCCGTGACCACCACATCCGATGCCCAGGGTATGGACAGGCTGCTGGCGAGGGAGCGTTTTGAGCTGATCGTGCTCGATCTCATGCTGCCCGGCGAGGATGGCCTGTCCATCTGCCGGCGCCTGCGCGGCACCAAAAACACCATTCCGATCATCATGCTGACCGCCAAGGGCGAAGACGTGGATCGCATCGTCGGGCTGGAAATGGGTGCCGATGACTATCTGCCCAAGCCGTTCAATCCGCGCGAACTGGTCGCCCGCATCCACGCCGTGCTGCGACGACGCGTGGCACCGACGCCGCCCGGCGCGCCATCGGGCGAGACGGGCATCGTGACTTTCGGCGGCATCACCGTCAATCTGGGCAATCGCACCATGGAAAAAAACGGCGAGTCGATCGCGCTGACCACCGGCGAGTTCGCCCTGCTCAAGGTGCTGGTCAGCCATCCGCGTACGCCGCTGTCGCGTGACAAGCTGATGGAACTGGCGCGCGGCCGCGAATATGAAGTATTCGACCGTTCCATCGACGTGCAGGTGTCGCGCCTGCGCAAGCTGGTCGAGAAGGATGCCTCCAAACCGGCCTATATCCAGACCGTATGGGGATTCGGCTACGTGTTTGTGCCCGACGGCAAGGTGGCTGAGGCGTGACCTTGCTGCCCCGTTCGCTGCTGTGGCGGACGTTTCTCCTGCTGGGCGCACTGGTCCTGATGACCACTGCCGCGTGGTTCCTGATCTTTCGAGCCTACGCAATCGAGCCGCGCGCACGCGGCCTGGCGCAGAACCTGGTCTCCGTGGTCAATCTGACCCGCGTCGCGCTGATCACGGCGCAACCGGAAAGGCGGCACGACCTGCTCACCGTGCTGGCCGATCGCGAGGGTATACAGGTGTATCCGGGTGAGGCCGGCGAGCGTCTGGTACGCATGCCCGATACGCCGCTGCTGCAGCTGACCATGAGCCTGGTGCGCCAGCAACTGGGCGAGGACACCCGCTTTGCCGCGCGCCGCGACGACCTGCATGGATTGTGGGTGTCGTTTTACATCGATGACGACGAATACTGGGTGCGCATCCCGCGCGAACGCCTGGAGCAGCGCATCGCGCAACGATGGATCGCCTGGGGAGTACTGGCGCTGGTGCTGGCATTGATGGCCGCCTACTTCATCGTGACCCATATATCGCGCCCGCTGAACGCCCTGGCCGCAGCCGCCATGGCCGTGGGCAAGGGCCGCCTTCCGCCGCCGGTCGAAGAAGCCGGCGCCGAAGAAATCCGCACACTGTCGCGCGCCTTCAACCAGATGACACGCGACCTGTCGCGCCTCGATCAGGACCGCACCCTGATCCTGGCCGGCGTGTCCCACGACCTGCGCACGCCGCTGGCGCGCCTGCGCCTGGGCATCGAAATGAGCGGCGCGGATGAATCATTGCAAAGCGGCATGCACGCCGACATCGAGGACATGGATCGCATCATTGGCCAGTTCATGGATTTCGCGCGCCTGGATGCCAGCACGCCGGATGGCCGCCAGGCGAAAATTCCGACCGACCTGAAAACACTGATTACCGAGGTCATCGAGCGCTATCGCGCGCTGGGTCACAGCATCGGCGACAACCTCGCCGCGCTGCCGGAGATTCACGTGCAACCGGCAGTGCTGCGGCGTGCCATTGCCAACCTCATCGATAACGCGCTCAAATATGCCGGCAGCGGCCTCGAAGTCAATCTGCGACACGAGGGCACGGATGCCGTCATCGAAGTGCTCGACCGCGGGCCGGGCATTCCGGAGGGCGAGATGGAACGCCTCAAGCGCCCGTTCACGCGCCTTGAGCAGGCGCGCAGCAATGCCAGCGGCTCCGGACTGGGACTGGCCATTGTCGAGCGCATCGCGCAGGCGCATCACGGCCGCTTCGAGCTGGCTGCGCGCGACGGCGGCGGCCTGATCGCACGCATCCGGCTGCCCTTCCCCGAAAAATCAATATAATCACTTTTGATATTTCATACCCATTTTGTAGATTATTGAGCGATGATTAGTATCAGGTTATCCGAGCACGCATTTCAAAATGACTTGTCATTCCGAAGCAGAAGGCTGAGGAATCTGCTTTTGTTCTGATTAAACAGCAGATTCCTCGCTGCACTCGGTATGACAAAGTTTGATTGCCTTCATTTTGAGACGGTCTCTAAGCTGGTCCCATGCATCCGCTGTTCTCCATCATTCCATAGCTCAATCCCCGTTTCCATCATCACCATCCATCACCATCGCGCTCATGCCCGACTCACATCGCTATACCCTGACCCTGTCCTGCCCTGATCGAGTTGGCATCGTCGCCGCGGTCAGCACGTTCGTCGCCTCCAATCAAGGCTGGATCGTCGAGGCCAACCACCATGCCGACCAGGAACTGAAACGCTTCTTCATGCGCCAGGAAATCCTCGCCAGCTCGCTGCCCTTCGGCATCGCCGAGTTGCGCAAGCGCTTCGCGACCATCGCTGCAGAGTTCGCCATGGACTGGCACATCAGCGACAGCGCGGTCAGAAAGCGCGTGGTGCTGCTGGTATCGAAACAGGAGCATTGCCTGTACGACCTGCTGGCGCGCTGGAAGGCCAAGGAACTCGACATCGACATTCCCTGCGTGATCTCCAATCACGACACGCTGAGGGGCTTCGTCGAATGGCATGGCATCCCGTTCCACCATATTGCGGTGACGCCCGACACCAAGGCGGCCGCCTATGCGCAATTGCGGCAATGCTTCGAGGATGCGCGTGGCGACGTGATGGTGCTGGCGCGCTACATGCAGATCCTGTCCCCGGACCTGTGCGCAGCCTACCCCTCGCGCATCATCAACATCCATCACTCCTTCCTGCCCAGTTTCGTCGGCGCCCGGCCCTACCACCAGGCCTATGAGCGCGGCGTCAAGCTGATCGGCGCGACCTGCCACTACGTCACCGAAGAACTCGACCAGGGCCCCATCATCGAACAGGACGTCATTCGCGTCGATCACACCGACAGCCCGGACGATCTGGTGCGCTACGGCAAGGACATCGAGAAAGCCGTGCTCGCCCGCGGCCTGCGCTATCACATCGAAGACCGCCTCTTGGTGCAGGGAAAGAAAACGGTGGTGTTCCGCTAAACCGCCTCGTCAAGCGGCTGCCAGACACATCACCCCAGCGTCGGCATATTCAGCCCGGTGGCCTTCGATTCCTGGTGCGGCCAGCGTGATGTGATCACCTTGCCGCGAGTGTAGAAGCTCACCGCTTCGGGCCCGTAGGCGTGCAGGTCGCCGAACAACGAAGCCTTCCAGCCGCCAAACGAAAAGAACGACGCGGGAACCGGTATGGGCACGTTGACACCCACCATGCCGACTTGTATTTCCTGCTCGAATCGCCGCGCCGCTTCACCCGAGGTGGTGAAGATGGCGGTGCCGTTGCCATAGGGGTTGGCGTTGATCATGGCCATCGCCTCGTCCAGTGAGTTCACGCGCAGTACGCAGAGCACCGGCCCGAATATCTCGTCGCGATAAATCGACATGCCGGTGCTGACCTGATCGAACAACGAAGGGCCGAGGTAAAAGCCATCGGGATGGCTGGCCACCTTGAAGCCGCGCCCGTCCAGCACCAGCGTGGCGCCTTCGGCCACGCCCTTGTCCACATAACCGGATACCCGATCGCGATGCGCCGCCGTGACCAGCGGGCCCATCTCCACGCCATCGGCATCGCTGGGACCGACCGGGATCTTTTCCGCCTTGGCGCGAATGGCGGCCACCAGCGGTTCTGCCACCTCCCCCACGGCCACCGCCACCGAGATCGCCATACAGCGCTCGCCGGCTGAGCCGAAGGCCGCTCCGACCAGCGATTCGGCAGCGAAGTCGATATCGGCGTCGGGCATGACCACGGCGTGGTTCTTTGCCCCGCCCAGCGCCTGCACGCGCTTGCCGTGCTTCGCGCAGGTTTCGTAGATCGTCCTGGCAATCGGCGTGGAGCCGACAAATGACACCGCCGCCACATCGGCGTGAGCGATCAGCGCATCGACCGCCACCTTGTCACCATGCACGACGTTGAGCACACCATCGGGCAGCCCCGCCGCCGTAAACAACTCGGCCATCTTCATGCTGCACGAAGGCACTTTTTCCGAGGGCTTCAGAATGAACGTGTTGCCGCAGGCAATCGCCATGGGGAACATCCACAGCGGCACCATGGCCGGAAAATTGAACGGCGTAATGCCCACGCACACGCCCAGCGGCTGGCGCAGCGTGTGCACATCGACGCCGGTACCGACGCTGGCGGCGTATTCGCCCTTCAACAGATGCGGTATCCCGCAGGCGAACTCCACCACTTCGATGCCACGCTGCACCGAGCCCATGGCATCGGGCAACGTCTTGCCATGCTCCTCCGACGCCAGGCGCGCCAGTTCCTTTTGATTGGCCTGCAGCAACTGCAGGAACTGCTGCAGCACCCGTGCACGCCGCACCGGCGGCGTATCGCGCCAGCCCGCGTAGGCGGCACGCGCGGACTGAACGGCGCGATCGATATCGGCCGCATCGCAAAGCGGTACCTGTGCGCTCACTGCACCGGTGGACGGATTGGTGACCGGCGCGTTGCGCGTTGCCGCCGCAGCGACCGCCTTGCCGCCGATCCAGAGGGGAATGGTTTTCATGTGTGTCTTTCTGGCTTGGTGTTAAGGATGCCCACTACAAGGATGCCAACTACGAGGTTGCCAATTGCGCGTTCGCCACCTGCGGCCACGACTTACTCGGGCTCCACGCCCGCGGCACGATACATTTCCATCCAGCGCGCTTCGTCCTTGCGCACGAATGCATCGGTTTCCTCCGGGGTCATGTACTGCGGACGACCGCCGGTCTCGACATGCTTCAATGGCCCCGGACTCTTCAGCGCGGCAATGATATGCCGATGCAGCAGGTCGATGATGGGACGCGGCGTTTTGGCCGGTGCAAAATAACCCAGCCAGAATCCGACCGACACCCCCGGCAGCGCCTCGGCCATGGCGGGCACATCCGGCATGGATGGCATGCGCGTTGCAACGGTGACTGCCACCGGCGCGATCTTGCCGGCGCTGATCAGCGGGATGGAGCCAGTCATCGTATGCACTGCCAGCCCCAGCCGGCCACCGAGCAGATCGGTCACCATCTGCCCGGAATCCTTGTAAGGCACGTACGTATTGTCCACCTTGGCGGCATTGACGATGAGCTTGTGGAATACCAGCGCGGTGACGTTGGGACCACCCATCGAGTACTTGGCCGGATTGGCGCGGATCTTGTTGATCAGCTGCGCAATGGTGAGTCCCTTTTCTTCGGGGCCGGCGACCAGGATCAATGAGCCTTCAGTGAAGATGGTGATGCCGGAAAAATCATTGACCGGATCATAGGGCAGCGACTTGTAGACGCCACGCGCAGCCGAGGTGCCGCTGTTGGCGCCGAGCAGCAGCGTATAGCCGTCCGGTGCCGCCTTGGCGACATAGGCATGCCCCAGCATGGCGGCCGAACCGGGTCGCGCTTCCACCAGCACCGTCTGGCCCAGTTTCGGTTCCAGTTCCTTGCCCACCAGTCGCGTGAGCAGATCCGGCGAGGTGCCTGCGCCATACGGAATGATGAAGCGCACCGGCTTGCTCGGATATTGCTGAGCATGCGCTGCGGGGGAGTTGATGATCATGGCGACCATAGGTACGGCAACTGTTGCTACTGCGGCCAGTGCGATCAGTCGGTTTGCAATTGTGTTCATGTGCTACTCCTCTGGTTTCAATAGTCTGGCAGGACGTCGACGAACGTTCAGCCTTTTGATCCCTTCTTGTCGAGAAACGCCTGGGTGCGCCGCGTGGCATCACCAGCCGCCAGCACCTGCGCACGCAAGGGAAAGCCAAAATCCAGCATCTCCTGATAGCTCAATTCGTAGGCCTTCTGCAAGGTCTGTTTGGTGGCTTGCAGTGCCGGCATGCTCATGGTGCACAGGCGCTCGGCGATTTTCTCAGCGGTCGCCATTTCTTCTCCGGGCGCTGTGACCTTATGCACCAGTTGATGCGCCAACGCCCATTGTGCATCCTTCTTCTCGCACAGCAGGCACAGTTCGGTGGCGGCGGGCAAGCCGATCGCGCGCACGCATTGCCAGGAAAGGCGCGCCAGCGCCATGCCCACAGCAACCTCCGGCACATAAAAAATGGCGTCCGAAGCACACACGCGAAAATCGCACCCGAGCACGGCATGCACGCCCTCGCCGACACAGTAACCGCGGATCGCGGCGATGAGCGGCTTGTTGCAATAGCCCTGCTCGGCAAAGCGGATCATGTGCGGCACCTTGTTGGTACGGCCTGCTTCAAGATCGACCTGCATGGCTTTCAGATCGACGCCGGCGGAGAATGCGCGCGCGCCCTGCCCGCTCAGGATGGCGACCTTCAGGCTACTGTCGTCGCGAAAGCGGTCCACCGCCTCATTCAACTCATGGAACATCGCGCCATTGAAGGTATTCAGCGCCGCCGGGCGATTCAGCGTGATGTAGGCAATGTCATTGCGCGATTCAAATGTGACTGCGTCCATGGGCTGCCCTCATCAAGACTGTTGTAACCGCTATCGCGACACGCTGCGGAATTTTCGGACTCGCTCAATTGCCCAGAATGAACTGCGCACCGCTCAGCCGGCACACCTCGCGGACTTCCTCATACAGCGCCGGCGTGAGTGGAATGCCGGACTTGCTGCGCTCCTCAAAGGCCTTGTAATCGGTATCGCCCGCCGCCAAACATCTCCGGTCCGGGAGGCGGCCTGTTATCCGACAAGCCATTCACGCCGCAGTCCACCCGCCATCCACCGACAGCGAAGCCCCCGTAATGGACTTGCCCGCATCCGAGCAAAGGAACACCGTCAGTGCCCCCAACTCATCCACGCCCACAAACCGGCCGGAGGGCTGGGACTTCAAAATTACTTCGGAAATCACCCGATCGCGCGGGATGCCATGCACCTTGGCCTGATCATCCACCTGCTTGTCCACCAGCGGCGTCAGCACGTAGCCGGGACAGATGGCATTACAGGTAATATTTTCCTTGGCTGTCTCGAGCGCCAGTACCTTGGTAAAGCCGAGCACGCCATGCTTGGCCGTCACGTAAGCCGACTTGAATGGCGAAGCCACCAGCCCGTGTGCGGATGCAATATTGACGATACGGCCCCAGCCCTTGGCGCGCATCAGCGGGATAGCCGCCTTGCTGGCGTGGAACACCGAGGACATGTTGATGGCAATGATCTGGTCCCATTTATCCTCGGGAAAATCAGGCACCGGTGCCACATGCTGGATGCCGGCATTGTTCACCAGGATATCCACACTGCCCCACTCTCTAGCGGCCAGCTGAACCATGGCACTGATCTGGGCGGGTTTGGACATGTCGGCCGGCGAATACAGCACCTGCACGCCGAACTCTTCCACCATGGCCCCGCGCAGCCTGCCGATCTCGGCACTGTCACCGAAACCGTTCAGCAGGATATGACTGCCTTCCCTGGCCAGGGAACGCGCGATGCCCAGGCCGATGCCACTGGTGGATCCTGTTACGACTGCGCTTCGTCCCTGCAGCATGAACATCTCCCGACACTACGGTTGGCTGGACTCTGAATCTGACGTAAAAAGACTCAGTGCTTCTGTTCGGCTTCTGAAGCAGGTTTCGGACTCACTGGCACCGATCGCGGCGCTGCGGGAACAGCGAGGGCGGCAGGCGCAGACGCCTGGCCGGGCTTGACGATCTGGAAGAACACTTCGTCCTGACGGACCATGCCCAGTTCATAGCGGGCGCGTTCTTCAATAGCCTCGAACCCCTCCTTGAGATCACTTACTTCGGCATCCAGTGCGGCGTTGCGCTGCTTCAACTTGTCATTGCGCGCCTTTTGCTCGGTCACCTGGCGATCGAGGTCCCATACCCTCAGCCAGCCTCCGCGGCCAAGCCACAAGGGATACTGCAGCACGACGATCAGCAGCGCCAGCGCAGCGGCAAACAGGCGCATGATTCCAGGCGGCTGTCGCGAACCGGGTTATCCGCGCAGCTGATAGAACGCATCGCGACCAGGGTAGCTGGCGCCATCACCCAAGTCTTCTTCAATGCGCAGCAGCTGGTTGTATTTGGCCACGCGATCGGACCGCGACAGGGAGCCGGTCTTGATCTGCAGCGCGTTGGTGCCCACGGCGATGTCGGAGATGGTAGTGTCCTCAGTCTCGCCGGAACGATGCGAGATCACCGAGGTATAACCTGATCGCTTGGCCATCTCGATGGCGGCAAACGTCTCGGTCAGCGTGCCGATCTGGTTCACCTTGATCAGTATCGAGTTGGCGATGCCCAGCTGGATGCCCTCGCGCAAAATCTTGGTATTGGTGACGAACAGATCATCACCCACGAGTTGCACCTTCTTGCCCAGCCGGTCGGTCAGGCCACGCCATCCCTGCCAGTCGGATTCGGCCATGCCGTCTTCGATGGAGATGATGGGAAACTTGTCCGCCCAGGCCGCCAGGTAATCAGTGAATCCGGCGGAAGATAATTCCAGGCCCTCTCCGGACAGCACGTATTTGCCATCCTTGTAGAACTCCGAACTGGCGCAATCCAGCGCCAGCACGACGTCCGACCCCGGCTGATAGCCGGCCTTGTCGATGGCCTCCAGAATGAGCTGGATGGCCGCCTCATGACTGGCCAGGCTGGGCGCGAAGCCGCCCTCGTCGCCCACCGTCGTGGACATGCCGCGGCTGTCCAGTATTTTCTTCAGCGCCTGAAAGACTTCAGCGCCACAGCGCAGCGCCTCGCGAAAACTGGGCACGCCGATCGGCACGATCATGAACTCCTGGATGTCCAGGCTGTTGTTGGCATGGGCGCCACCGTTGATCACATTCATCATGGGAACCGGCATCTGCATGCCCCCTGATCCGCCAAAGTAACGATAAAGCGGCAAGCCTGACTCTTCCGCGGCCGCCTTGGCGACCGCCATGGACACCGCCAGCAGGGCGTTGGCGCCAAGACGCCCCTTGTTCTCGGTGCCGTCCAGCTCGATCAGGGTCTTGTCGATGAAGCTCTGTTCCTGGGCATCCAGGCCCATAATGGCTTCGGATATTTCGGTGTTGATGTGCTCCACCGCCTTGAGCACACCCTTGCCACCATAGCGCGTGGCGTCGTGGTCACGCAGTTCCAGTGCTTCGCGGCTGCCGGTGGATGCGCCAGAGGGCACAGCTGCGCGCCCCATCACACCGGACTCAATCAGCACATCCGCCTCGACGGTGGGATTGCCGCGGGAGTCGAGAATTTCTCTTGCCACGATATCGACGATTGAACTCATGGTTATGCCCTGTTCACTAGTTGATCTTTTGTTCGATAAATCCGCGTTGTTTGACCAGCGCATCAATTGCCATGAGCGTGGTCAGCAACTCTTTCATCATGTCCAACGGCCACGCATTGGGTCCATCCGACAGCGCCTTGGCCGGATCGGGATGGGTTTCCATGAACAGCCCGGCAATGCCGCTTGCCACTGCCGCTCTGGCCAGCACCGGCACGAATTCGCGCTGCCCACCGGAGACTGTTCCCTGTCCGCCAGGCAATTGCACCGAATGCGTGGCATCGAACACCACCGGACATTCGGTATTGCGCATCACCGCAAGCGAACGCATGTCGGAAACCAGGTTGTTGTAGCCGAACGATACGCCGCGCTCGCATACCATGATGTTGTCCTGCCCGGAGGCATCACGTGCCTTGTCAACGACGTTTTTCATGTCGGCCGGTGACAGGAACTGCCCCTTCTTGATGTTCACCGGGCGCCCCGCTGATGCCGCTGCATGAATAAAATCGGTCTGGCGACAAAGAAATGCCGGCGTCTGCAGCACATCAACGGCCGCCGCAGCCGGCCCGATTTCAGCAATGTCATGCACGTCGGTCAGCACCGGCACGCCGATCTGTTTACCAACGTCCTGCAATATGGCCAGTCCGGCATCCATGCCCAGCCCGCGAAAGGATTTGCCCGAACTGCGGTTGGCCTTGTCATAGGACGATTTGTAGATGAACGGGATGCCCAGCGCGGCCGTGATTTCCTTGAGGCGTCCGGCCGTGTCCATCGCCATTTCGCGTGACTCAATGACGCAGGGCCCTGCTATCAGGAAGAGCGGCTTGTCCAACCCGACTTCGAATCCGCACAGCTTCATGCAGCGACCGGGGTCCTGGCAAGTTGGACCTGGCGCTGCAGCGCGGCCTCTATGAATGATTTGAACAAGGGATGCCCCGTACGCGGCGTGGAGGTGAACTCCGGATGAAACTGGCAACCGATGAACCACGGATGACCGGGAAGTTCAACCATTTCACAGAGTTTCTCTGACTGGGTCAGTCCGGAAATGCGCAGGCCCATTTCCTTCAGGCGACCGATGTATTGATTATTGACCTCATAGCGATGGCGATGCCGTTCATTGATGACATCGGCGCCATAGATTTTGTTGGCCATACTGCCCGCTTCAAGCAATGCCGCCTGGGCCCCCAGGCGCATGGTGCCACCAAGGTTGGATTGTTCGGTACGTTTCTCGATCTGGCCATCGCGGTCCTGCCACTCATTGATTAGCGCAATGACCGGATGGGGCGTATCGGGATCGAATTCCGTTGAATTGGCACCGGACAGCCCGCAAACATTGCGCGCATACTCGATAACGGCCAACTGCATGCCAAGGCAGATGCCCAAATAGGGAATACGGTTCTCGCGTGCAAGCTGAATAGCCTTGATCTTGCCTTCGACCCCGCGCTTGCCAAAGCCGCCGGGCACCAGAATCGCGTCCACCCCCGCCAGCGCGGCAGTGCCATCGGTCTCGACGGTCTCCGAATCGATGTATCGGATATTAACCTTGGACAGCGTATGGATACCGGCATGGGACAGCGCCTCGATCAGCGATTTGTAGGACTCGGTGAGCCCCATGTATTTGCCAACCATGGCGATGGTCACTTCGTGCTGGGGATGCTCCAGCGCATAGACCAGTTTTTCCCAGGACGACAGATCCGCCGGTTTGGCCAGTATGTTCAGCTTGTGGCAGACAATCTCGTCCAGGATCTGCTTATGCAGCATGCCCGGAATTTTGTAGATGGAATCAGCGTCCCACACCGAAATGACCGCCTCGCCCTGCACATTGGTAAAGAGCGAAATTTTCCGGCGCTCATCCTCCGGCAAGGGCCGGTCGGTGCGGCACAACAGCACATCGGGCTGAATGCCGATTTCGCGCAATTCCTTGACCGAGTGCTGGGTTGGTTTGGTCTTGATCTCGCCAGCCGACTTGATGTAGGGAACCAGGGTCAGGTGGATGTAACAGACATCGCTACGCTTAAGCTCCATTCCCATCTGGCGAATCGCCTCAAGGAAGGGTAGCGACTCGATGTCACCCACGGTCCCGCCAATCTCAACGATGGCCACGTCCGCACCGGCAGCGCCGCGGGCAATGAAGGCCTTGATCTCGTCGGTAATGTGCGGAATGACCTGAACGGTACGACCGAGATAATCGCCCCGGCGCTCCTTCTTGATCACCGATTCGTAGATCTGCCCGGTGGTGAAGTTGTTGCACTTCTTCATCCGGGACGACTGGAAGCGCTCGTAATGCCCCAGATCAAGGTCGGTTTCAGCGCCGTCTTCAGTGACAAACACTTCGCCGTGCTGAAACGGACTCATGGTGCCCGGATCCACATTGATATAGGGATCAAGCTTCAGCATGGTGACTTTGATGCCGCGGGATTCGAGGATGGCGGCGAGGGAAGCGGCGGCGATTCCCTTCCCCAAAGAGGAAACTACGCCACCCGAAACAAATACATATTTGGTCATTGAATTACATGGGGATGGGACGGTCGATATTACCGCAAAAGGGCTCGTCATGCAGCGCGATTTCGGTTCCGTCGGCAGAAAATTTTGTTTTGACCCGCGTCCGCGCGAAGGACGCCCCGAACAGGCGCGACAGGCACGTCAAATGAACGGATACCGCGCCACCTGGAGCGCGGTATCCGCAGGTCAGAAGCTACTCCCCGGTATAGACAGGCTTGCGCTTCTCCAGGAATGCCGCCACTGACTCCTTGTGGTCCTTGGAAAGGCCCACTACGGGCTGATAATCCTGCTCGGCACGGAAACACGCCTCCAGCGTATGGTAGCTGTGCGTCATGGCCGCCTTGGTCAGCGCAAAAGCCAGCGGAGGAACAGCCGCAAATCGCTCCGCTGCCACCATTGCGGCATCCAGCGCCTTGCCAGGCTCGGTGATTTCGTGCACGAAGCCGTATTTTTCCGCTTCCTGCGCATTGATTTCACGTCCTGATAACAAGAGCTCGCGCGCTCGCCCGGGACCGCAACGTGCCGTCACCGTGTAATACATCAGGCCATCGGGGCACAATCCGCGACGAATCTGAGCGGCCGCAAAACGCGCATTGCTGGCGGCCACGGTGTAATCACACGAAACCGCATAGCCGAATCCCACGCCGAATGCCGGCCCCTCCACTGCAGTGACCACCGGCTTGGGGCCGGCCAGCAACATCGGCACGATTTCCGAACTGCCGCCGCTGCGGCTGAGGCGGCGCCACATGTAATCGCGTTTTTCCTCGCCCTTGGACTTCATGCTCTTGACGTCGCCGCCGGAGCAGAACACCCCGCCGGCGCCGGTCAGCACAATCGCCCGGCAGGTCTTGTCGCCCAGCAAGGAGCGCAAGTGCCGCAGACAATCTTCCTTCACCGGTTCTGACCAGGCGTTTCTGCGCGCCACATTGTTGATGGTCAACACCGCGATGCCGCCTTCGCGGCGCAACTGCATTTCCATGACTTCCTGCTTGGGCTCTGCGCTCATGTCTTGTCCTTGATTGACTGGAACGAATGTAAGGGAGTTACTCGCCGGTATAGGCCGGCTTGCGCTTCTCAAGGAACGCCGCCACCGACTCCTTGTGATCCTTCGACAGCCCGACCACCGGCTGATAGTCCTGCTCGGCGCGGAAGCAGGCCTCCAGCGTGTGATAGCTGTTGGTCATGGCCGATTTGGTCAATGCAAAAGCCAGCGGTGGCACTGCGGCAAAACGCTCTGCTGCCTGCAACGCCGCTGCCATCGCCTGGCCGGCATCCGCCAACTCGTGCACCGCACCGTATTTGAGGGCTTCCTCTGCCTTGAATTCACGTCCTGACAGCAGCAACTCGCGCGCCCGTCCGGGACCTGTGCGTGCCGCCAACAGGTAATACAGGCCCGCATCGGGGCACAGGCCACGCAGGATTTGCGCACCGCCAAAACGGGCCGTGCGCGCAGCGACGGTGAAATCGCTGGCCAGCGCCAACGACAGGCCGGCGCCGAACGCGGGGCCTTCGACTGCGGTCACCACCGGCTTCGGTCCGTCCACCAGCACGCGTATCAGATCGTGATATACGCCCAGGTGCATGCGCCGCGACATGAAATCCTGTCCGGCCGCGCCGCGCTCCTTCATGCTCTTGATGTCGCCGCCGGCACAAAAATAACCGCCGGCCCCCGTCAGCACGATGGCGCGACATTTCTTGCTTCCGACCAGCATGGCCATGTGCTGCCGCATCTGGTCCCTGACCGGGTTCGACAAGGCATTGCGCCGCGCCACATTGTTGATGGTCAGGACGGCGATATCACCCTCCCAGCTCAGCGTGGTTTCCATGACTTCCTGCTTCTGTGTATCGCTCATTGATTTTCCTTGCTTTTGGCGTGTGCGGTTATGGAAAAGGCATTGCGGTTACGCAAACTCATTCACCCGTACTCATTCACCCGTATAGACGGGCTTGCGCTTCTCCAGAAATGCCGCCACCGATTCCTTGTGATCTTTGGACAGCCCGACAACCGGCTGATAATCCTGCTCGGCGCGGAAGCACGCCTCCAGCGTGTGATAGCTGTGGGTCATGGCCGATTTGGTCAGCGCAAAAGCCAGCGGTGGCACCGCCGCAAAGCGCTCTGCGGCTTTCAGTGCCGCTTCAAGCGCTTTGCCGGCATCGGTCAGTTCATGCGCCACTCCGAACTTCATCGCATCCTCAGCCTTGAACTCGCGGCCCGACAAGAGCAGTTCGCGCGCGCGTCCGGGGCCGCTGCGTGCCGCCAGCAGATAGTACAGTCCGACATCGGGACACAAGCCACGCAGGATCTGCGCCCCGGCAAAGCGCGCCGTGCGTGAAATGACCGTGAAGTCGCTCGCCATCGCCAGCGACAATCCGGCACCGAAGGCGGGGCCCTCGACTGCAGTCACTACCGGCTTGGGCCCTTCGACCAGCAGGCGCACGATGCGGTGGGCCGCGCCACCGCCCATGCGCAAACGCCGCGCCATGAAGGGCACGCCTGCATCGCTGCGTTCCTTCTGGGCCTTGACATCGCCTCCGGCGCAAAAATAGCCGCCAGCACCGGTCAACACAATGGCGCGACATTTCTTGTTCGACTGCAGTTGCACCAGATGCTCCAGCATCACGTCCCTGACCGGATCGGACAAGGCGTTTCGCCGCGCCAGATTGTCGATGGTCAGCACGGCAATGTCGCCTTCCCAGGTGAGCTTGGTATCCATGACTTCCTGCTTGGGTGTCGCACTCATCGTCTATTTCCACCTTTGAAAATGATTGGAATCGCTTAAGGTCAGGAACCCGCGTTACTCACCGGTATAGACCGGTTTGCGCTTCTCGAGGAATGCGGCGACCGACTCCTTGTGATCCTTGGACAGGCCGACCACGGGCTGATAGTCCTGCTCGGCCCGGAAACAGGCTTCCAGCGTGTGGTAACTGTCCGTCATGGCCGCCTTGGTCAGTGCGAATGCCAGCGGCGGCACCGCGGCAAAACGCTCAGCCGCCTTCATGGCAGCCTCCATGGCCTTGCCCGGCTCGGTCAACTCATGCACGATGCCGTACTTCTCGGCCTCAAGTGCATTGATTTCACGGCCGGACAGCAGCAATTCGCGGGCACGGCCGGGACCGCAACGTGCCGTTACCGTGTAATACATATAACCGTCAGGGCACAGACCACGACGTATCTGTGCTGCGGCAAAGCGTGCGTTATTCGCGGCAACGGTGAAATCACTGGCAACCGCCAGGCCCATGCCAATACCAAAGGCAGCCCCTTCCACCGCAGTGACCACCGGCTTGGGGCAGCGCACCAGCGTTGAAATGATGTGATTGCCCGGGGAGCTGCGATGCATGCGCCGCGACATGTAGTCATCCTGCGCCTTGGTGTGACGATCCTTCATGCCCTTGACGT
The DNA here is from genome assembly GCA_947479645.1 of Betaproteobacteria bacterium. Taxonomy (GTDB): domain Bacteria; phylum Pseudomonadota; class Gammaproteobacteria; order Burkholderiales; family SG8-39; genus CAIYPG01. Next base: position 37,685 of record CANKAJ010000009.1, read on the forward strand.
CGCCACCGGAGGAGAACACGCCGCCGGCGCCGGTTATGACAATGGCTCGGCAGGTCTTGTCGCCAAGCAGACTGGCCAGATGGCGCATCGTGTCCTCCTTGACCGGATCGGACCAGGCATTGCGACGCGACTGATTGTTGATGGTCATGATGGCGATGCCGCCTTCACGGCGCAATTGCATTTCCATGACTTCCTGTTGCGGACTGCTGCTCATCTGAACTCCTCCTGGAGAGAACGGCGTGGTAATACCGACCAGCCCCCTTGCCGGGGTCAAGGTCGATACAAATGATCAAATCAATTGATGCGGCATTTTAGCTGAACGGGCGATTCGCCTCCTGACCCTGGCAATACCGAGTCGACGCGGCCATTCACTGATCATGCGCCCAATGCGATCTGAAAGTCGCAACCGGTCTTGGCGCGCACGTCATCGAGCGTCACTCCGGGGTGCAATTCCTTCAGGATTAGGCCGACGCCGCCGCTGCCCACTTCGAATACGCACAGATCGGTAATGATCATATTGACCACCCCCTTGCCGGTAATGGGCAGCTTGCAGGCCTTGAGAATCTTGGGGCTGCCGTCCCTGGCGGTATGTTCCATCAACACGATGACGCGTTTCACACCGGCCACCAGGTCCATGGCGCCACCGGGCCCCTTCACCATCGCGCCAGGCACCATCCAGTTGGCCAGATCACCGTTCTCCGCGACCTCCAAACCACCCAGTATCGACAGATCAATATGTCCACCGCGGATCATCGCAAAAGAGTCCGCGCTGGAAAAGAAACTCGAACCCGGAATCGTGGTGACCGTCTGCTTGCCGGCATTGATCAAATCGGGGTCGACCTGATCATCGCCCGGAAATGGGCCGATGCCCAACAAGCCGTTCTCTGACTGCAGCGTGACGTTGACGCCTTGCGGGATGAAATTGGCCACCAGTGTTGGTATGCCAATGCCCAGATTGACGTAATAGCCGTCGCGCAGTTCAAGAGCAGCCCGCCTCGCCATCAGGTCGCGGATCGGCGATTCTTTTTTGGAGGCCGTCGCGCCGGCCACGGTGCGGAATTCGATGCGATTTTCATATTTCGATCCCTGCACGATGCGATCGACATAGACTCCCGGCGTATGAATCTGCTCGGGATCCAGTTGACCGACTTCAACCAGTTCCTCCACTTCGGCAATGGTCACCTTGCCGCACGTCGCGATCATGGGATTGAAATTGCGCGCGGTCTTGCGATACACCAGATTGCCTGACTTGTCACCCTTCCAGGCCTTGACGATGGAAAGGTCTGACTGAATGGCCTCTTCCAGAACATATTCCTTGCCACCGAAGGAACGCGTGTCCTTTTCTTCGGCGAGTTTGGTGCCGAAGGCGGTGCGCGTGTAGAACCCGGGAATGCCAGCGCCTCCGGCGCGCAACTTTTCCGCCAGCGTTCCCTGCGGGGTCAGCTGCAACTCGAGTTCCCCGGCCAGCACCTGCCGCTCGAACTCCTTGTTCTCACCCACGTAGGATGCGATGACTTTCTTTACCTGGCGTGTTTTCAGCAACAGTCCCATGCCAAAATCGTCCACGCCGGCGTTGTTGCCAATGATGGTCAGTCCCTTGGCACCACTGTCCACCAATGCCTGGATCAGGTTCTCGGGAATGCCACATAGCCCGAAACCACCCGCGGCGATGGACATACCGTCATGCAACAGGCCGTCCAGGGCCGCTTTCGCGCTCGCATAAACCTTCGTGGTCATGGTCAATCACTCCTCATGGATTCAAAGTTCAGCTAATGTTCTTTGCGTCGCCCGCCTCGATCAGATCGCGCACTGTTGTTGGCAACGTTATCGATTTTTCCCTCTGCATGTCTATCCAGCACCCCTTGCCCGAGCCTTCGGCATACAGCCTGCCCGGATCATAACTCGGGCGCATTTCGTAATACGTCATCAGGCTGGACCTGCCGAGTTCGCCTACGAAAAGGCGCACCTCAACCGCGCCCGGATACGTCAGCGCGCGCAGGAAGGTACAACCGATGTTGATGACAACCGGTCCGCAACCCGGTGGCAGCGAGCGGCCGTTCTCATTCAGTCCCAGACTCTCATACCAGCTGACCCGCGCCTGCTCCATATAGCGGAAATAAATGGTGTTGTTGACATGTCCCATGGCATCCATGTCACCCCAGCGAATGGGAATCAGTTCGGCGTGGACCAGCTTGCGTGGCGCTTGAATGATGTGTTCCGATCGCAAAAATGGGATCTGCCCCGGAAACTGATGCACACACTGATGCTCCGGGCGGATATGCGACACATTATAATGCGCCTATGCACTCCGCTCTGAACCGGGACGCTGGAAATCCCGATCATCCAGAGCTCGAGTAACAATGCTTTGTTTGGATCAAATGGAAGGAGACGCTGTGCAGCGCGACATAATGGAATATGACGTAGTTGTCGTTGGTGGTGGCCCCGCGGGATTGTCTGCGGCGATACGCCTGAAACAACTCGCAGCGGAGAAAGGCACCGAGATCGGTGTGTGCCTGATTGAAAAAGGCTCTGAAATAGGCGGTCATATCCTTTCCGGCGCCGTCATGGATCCGCGTGGAATCAACGAGCTCTTCCCTGACTGGAAAGCACTGGGAGCGCCGCTCAACACCGAAGTCTCTGAAGACCGCTTCATGTATCTGGGCGAAACAGGTTCACTCAGGGTGCCGAACATGTTCCTGCCGGCGTGCTTTCAGAACCATGGCAACTACATCGTCAGCCTTGGCAATGTCGCCCGCTGGATGGGCCAGCAGGCCGAGGCACTCGGTGTGGAAATTTTCCCGGGATTCGCCGCCGCTGAAGTGCTCTACAACGAGGACGGCAGTGTCAAAGGCGTTGCCACCGGCAATATGGGCGTCGGCAGGGACGGCGAGCAGACCGGCAACTTCCAGCCTGGCGTGGAACTGCATGCCAAGTACACCTTCTTTGCCGAAGGCTGCCGCGGCCATCTGGGCAAGCAGCTCATGGACAAATATGCGTTGCGCAAGGACGCAGAGTCACAGACCTATGCGATCGGACTGAAGGAACTCTGGGAAATCGACCCGGCCAAGCATAAAGCAGGGCTGGTGGTGCATACCGCCGGCTGGCCGCTCAAGTCGGACACCTATGGCGGCTCCTTCCTGTATCACCTGGAAAACAATCAGGTCGCCGTGGGTTATGTCGTCGGGCTGGCTTACTACAACCCGTGGCTGAGCCCGTTCGAAGAATTCCAGCGCTACAAGACCCATCCGGCCATACGCCCCTTCTTTGAAGGGGGCAAAAGACTCGCCTACGGTGCGCGGGCCATTACCGCCGGAGGCGTATTGTCGCTGCCCAAGCTCACCTTCCCCGGCGGCTGCCTGATCGGGGACGACGCCGGATTCCTCAATGCATCGCGCATCAAGGGCAGCCACACTGCCATCAAGTCCGGCATGCTGGCTGCGGAATCTGCGTTCGATGCCGTCAGCGCAGGTCGCAAGAGTGACGAACTCATCTCGTTTCCCGAGGCTTATCGCAAGTCGTGGCTTTTCGACGAACTCTGGAAAGCCCGCAACTTCAAGCAATGGATGGCCAAGGGGCTGTATACCGGCACGGTCATGGTCGGCCTGGAGCAATTCGCGCTTGGCGGCAAATTTCCCTGGACGCTGCACCACAAGCACAATGACCACGAGATGCTCAGGAAGGCGTCGGAATGTGAACCGATCGAGTATCCCAAGCCCGATGGCAAGATCACCTTCGATCGCCTGTCGTCGGTATTCCTGTCCAGCACCAACCACGAGGAAAATCAGCCGATCCACCTGACTCTCAAGGATGCTTCGGTACCCGTCAACGTCAATCTGCGTGACTATGCCGGCCCCGAAAGTCGCTACTGCCCGGCCGGCGTGTATGAGTTTGTCAAATCACCGGAAGGTGAAGACCGCCTGCAGATCAATGCGCAGAATTGCGTGCACTGCAAGACCTGCGACATCAAGGATCCGACGCAGAACATCGTCTGGGTGGTGCCCGAAGGCGGAGGCGGACCGAACTACCCGAATATGTAAAGCACTTCGATTCGACAAAGGGCCGCGATGCGGCCCTTTGTCATTGGCAATGCCGGGTGCACTTCAGCGCCAGACTTTCCTGATTGGACGTTCTCGTTCAGACCTTCTCGTTCAAGCCTTCAGGCAGGTCGCGCGCTACGCTCATCTTCCACGCCGGTTTGCGCTTTTCCAGGAAGGAACGGATACCCTCCTTGGAATCGGGCTGGCTGCCGGCCCACGCGAACAGGCGTGACTCCTTGTTGCGCAGGGCCTGCAAGGTCGTGCCCATGCCATCCCATAACAAGCGCTTGGAGATCGCCACCGACACCGGCGCCACGTTCACGTACTCTTTCGCCATCGCCATGGCCGCATCGAGCAATTGCTCCCTGGGCAACGCCTTGTGGGCAAGACCGAAATCAGCTGCCTCTGTGCCCGAAATCATGCGCCCCGACAACAGCAGGTCAGACGCAACGGAAAAACCAACGATACGCGGCAGCAGAAAGTGCGACCCCAGTTCGCCGATCATGCCACGACGACCGAATGAGAAGCCGATCTTGGCGTCCTCGGCGACCAGACGAATATCGCACAGCAACGGAAAGGTAATACCCACGCCCACCGCAGCGCCGTTGATGGCGGCAATGACCGGTTTGTCAATTTGATTGGGCCTGGTGAGCTGGCTCTCGCGCTCTTCAAGCTCGGCGTCGGTCAGCACGGCGCGTGCGAACGTCTTCTCGGCGCTGGGCCCGAGATCGGCGCCAGCACAAAAGCCCCGTCCGGCGCCAGTGATGACCACGGCGCGAATGGCATCGTCGGCATTCGCAGCGCGCAGCGCATGCGTCATTTCGTCGCGCATCTGCGGGTTCCACGCATTCAACCGCTCCGGCCGGTTCAGCGTGATCTTGGCAACCTGATCGACAACCTCGAATAAAATGACTTCGTACGCCATGCCGTCCTCCATTATTTTGATAATAATATTATTGAAAACAATTATGAATTAAAAAACATTAATCGATACTGATCATAATACTAACTCTAATAATGAGACGGAACGAAGCCTAGAATTGCTCGTCGGCCAGACCCAGTGTGCTGCTCGCCCCCGACATGATCTCGATGCGCAAGCCATGCCCATTCGCCAGCACATGGTCGGCAAAGAATCTCGCGGTGATGATCTTGGCCTGATAGAAAGATTGATCCGGCGATGCGCCGCCAGCACCGGCCACCATCCGCTGATGCGCAATCAATGCTGCGCGCGCCATCTGCCAACCGCCGGCAACGATGCCGGTCAGCTTCAGAAAAGGCACCGAGCCCGCATGCGCGGCCTTGATGTCGCTGCGATAGTGATCGGCGATCCATTGCACGCAATCGGCAAACGCCTCGATGCCAGCGGCAAGCCCGACACCGATTGCGGCCAAATGCCCTTCGCCATCGCTGGCTGATGCGCCGCGCAGTTCCGCCTCGGTGGAGCGCATTTCAGCGATGACAGCCCTGGCCGTGGCACCGCTGTCACGGGCGATTTTCCGACCAATCAGATCATTGGCCTGGATGGCCGTCGTGCCTTCGTAGATGGTCGTAATGCGCGCGTCACGCAGGAACTGTGCAGCGCCGGTTTCCTCGATGAAGCCCACACCGCCGTGCACCTGTATGCCGGTGGAGGTCACATCAATGGACGCCTCGGTGCACCAGCCCTTGACCACCGGGATCATCAAGTCGACGAAGGCACCCAGTCTGGCACGCTCGGTAGAGTCTGGATGCAGCCGTGCGCCATCCATGGCCCCGCCCACGACGTAAGCAAGGGCGCGCATTGCCTCAGTCTGCGCTTTCATGCTCATCAACATGCGGCGCACATCGGGTTGCCGGAGGATCGGCACAGCCTCTTTGCCGCCGGCAAGATCACGGCTCTGGATACGTACATTGGCATAGTCACGAGCATGCTGGTAAGCCCGCTCCGAAATGGCCAGGCCTTCCAGTCCCACCGCGAATCGAGCCGCATTCATGGTGATGAACATGTACTCCAGGCCACGGTTTTCTTCGCCGACGAGGTAACCTACCGCTCCCGCACCGATTGCCGTCGCGTCATCCTCGCCATCACCACCGTAGATCAGCACCGCAGTCGGACTGGCATGAATGCCGAGTTTGTGTTCGATGGACACGCAGTTGATCGCGTTGCGCCGGCCCAGCGTGCCATCGGAGTTGACCAGGAATTTGGGCACGATGAACATGGAAATTCCCTTCACCCCCTCAGGCGCATCCGGCGTGCGCGCCAGCACGAGATGGATAATGTTCTCGGTGAGATCCTGCTCGCCGTAGGTGATGAATATCTTCTGGCCGCGAATGCGATAGTGATCGCCCAGAACCGGGTCAGTCGCGCGCTCCGCGCGCGTGCGCAACAACGCCAGATCGGAGCCGGCCTGGGGCTCGGTCAGGTTCATGGTGCCCGACCAGACTCCTTCCACCATTTTTGGCAGATAGGTCTGCTTCTGTGCCGGCGACCCACGCAACAGCAAGGCTTCGATCGCGCCTGCCGTCAGCAACGGACACAACGAGAATGCCAGATTGGCCGATTTCCACATTTCCATCACGGGCGTCGCCACCAGTTTGGGAAGATCCTGGCCGCCATACTCCGCCGGAAACGGCAACGCATTCCAGCCGCCAGCAATAAACTGCCGATAGGCCTCCTGGAATCCAGCGGGTGTGCGCACTGCGCCACCGCTCTCCCATACCGAGCCTTCCAGGTCCCCGCTTTGGTTCAGCGGAGCCAGAACCCTTTCGGAAAAACGCGCGCTTTCCTGAAGGACCTGATCCACCAGATCTGCGGAGAGTTCGGTAATTCCGGGTAGTGCGGCAACCCTGGCCTGCCCCGCCAGTTCCTGCATTACAAACTGCATGTCGCGAATTGGCGCCCTGTAGTCGCTCATGACCCATCCCAAAAAGAAAAAGCCGCAGCGGCCGGGAACTCGCCCCGTACCGTCTGCGGCTTCATTATTCCGCGATTCTTGCTACAGAATCAGCCGAGCTCCTTGACCAACTCAGGCACGATCTGGAACAGGTCGCCCACAATGCCGTAGTCGGCAATTTCGAAGATCGGAGCTTCGTCATCCTTGTTGATGGCGATGATGACACGACTGTCCTTCATCCCTGCCAGATGCTGAATCGCACCGGAAATTCCGACAGCGACATACAGGTCCGGCGCAACAATCTTGCCGGTCTGCCCTACCTGCCAGTCGTTGGGGACATATCCCGCGTCAACCGCAGCGCGCGAGGCACCCATGGCGGCACCCAGCCGGTCGGCCAGCGGCTCCAGAATCTTGAAGGCTTCACCCGAGCCCATGCCACGACCACCTGAAACAACCACTTTGGCAGCGGTCAGTTCCGGACGGTCGGACTTGGTCAACTCACGTCCCACCATGGTCGATATGCCCAGGTCGGCACCAGCAGCTACCGCTTCGATCGCAGCGGAACCACCCGTTCTGGCGACCGCATCAAAACCCGTCGCGCGCACCGTGATGACCTTGATCTTCTCGTTGCTCTGCACCGTTGCCATTGCGCTGCCGGCATAGATCGGACGCACAAAGGTATCCGGGGAAACCACTTCGATGATCTCGGAAATCTGCGAAACGTCCAGCAAAGCGGCAATGCGCGGGGAAACCGTTTTGCCAAACGCTGTTGCGGGCGAAACGATGTGCGTGAAGCCCGACGCCAGGCCAACGACCAGCGCTGCCAGATTTTCAGGTAGCGCATCCTTGTATTGGGGCGCGTCGGCAACCAGCACCTTGGTCACGCCGGCAATGGCGGCTGCAGCCTGGACGGCAGCCTGGCAACCACCGCCGGCGATCAGCACAGCAATGTCACCACCCATCTTGGTCGCCGCAGCAACCGCATTCAGGGTCGCGTTTTTCAGCGCGTTATTGTCGTGGTCTGCAATTACCAGAATACTCATTCGATCACCTTCGCTTCCGTTCTCAACTTCATCACCAGGGTCTGCACATCCGGCACTTTCAACCCTCCCTTGCGCTTGGGCGGCTCCACCACTTTGAGCGTCACCAGCCTTGGCGTGACATCCACCCCAAGCGCATCCGGCTTGATGATTTCAAGCGGCTTTTTCTTTGCCTTCATGATATTGGGCAGCGTCACATAGCGCGGCTCATTGAGGCGCAGGTCGCTGGTAATGACCGCCGGCAGGTTCAGAATGACGGTTTCCAGACCACCATCAACCTCGCGGGCCACTCTCAGTTTCTCACCCTCGACCGTAATCTTGTTGGCAAACGTACCCTGGGGCCAGCCCAGCAGCGCCGCCAGCATCTGGCCGGTCTGATTGCAGTCGTCGTCGATCGCCTGCTTGCCGACAATCGCGAGCTTCGGACCTTCCTTGTCAACAACGGCCTTGAGGAGCTTGGCCACGGCCAGTGGCTGCAGTTCCACGTCGGTCTCGACCAGAATTGCACGATCCGCGCCGATGGCCAGCGCCGTACGCAGTGTCTCCTGGCAGGCGGCCACGCCGCAGGAGACTGCGATCACCTCGGTTGCAATTCCAGCCTCTCTGAGGCGAATCGCTTCCTCTATCGAAATTTCATCAAACGGGTTCATGGACATTTTGACGTTGGCCGTTTCGACCCCCGTACCGTCACTTTTGACCCGCACCTTTACGTTGTAATCAACAACCCGTTTGACGGGAACCAGTACTTTCATTGGCTGTTCGCTCTGTGGAGTTGAGAAAGATGAGAATTATACGATAAAGGGGGCCGTTTTCGCCCGGACAAGTACTGTAAATCCACCAAAATGCATGGAGTTAATCTAATCAGCATTTCAAAATGACCTGAAACTGCTTTTAGGCTTGAGCCTTTTCGGGAGGTACTTCGCCAAGCCAGATGCATTTTCCACCCGACTCCTTCTGTATGCCGGCAAGCATGCTGTCATGTGCCGCCAGCTCTTCTTCCGTGGCGCTCATCACGACCAGTTTTACCGGTCTTCTGGGAGTCGCAACAGCCACCTCACCGGACGCCGGCGCGTCCGGTGCATCCTGACTATCCAAGCCGATCGCAAGACTGTTCTGGCCGCGTGTCATGGCCAGATAGACTTCCGCCAGCAACTCGGCATCGAGCAATGCCCCATGCAGGGTACGATGGGTATTGTCGATCTGGTAACGATCGCACAATGCATCCAGGGAATTGCGTTTGCCAGGATGCAATTCGCGGGCAAGCTTCAAGGTGTCGGCAATCGTCACGCCATGATCTGCCAGCCTGCCCATGTTCACCCGCCCGAATTCGGCGTCCAGAAACTCGACATCGAATGCGGCGTTATGGATGATCAACTCGGCACCGCGAACGTAATCTGCAAACTCGGCCGCCACTTGCGCAAATTTGGGCTTATCGAGCAATGACTCATCGGAGATGCCATGCACAGCCTTGGCACCTTCTTCGATCTTTCGTTCAGGATTGATATAGCGGTGCCAGTTGTTGCCGGTAAACCGGCGATTGACCATTTCGATGCAGCCGATTTCTATGATGCGGTCGCCAAGCCTCGCGTTCAGGCCGGTAGTCTCGGTATCCAGGATGATTTGCCTGGAACTCATGCGGGAGCACCCTGCGGATTGAGCACGCCGTGATTGGCCAATTTGTCTGCGCGTTCATTCTCAGGGTGCCCGGCATGGCCCCGGACCCAATGCCAACTGACGTGATGTCGCCCGGCCAGTTCATCCAGTCGACGCCACAGCTCGGCATTCTTGACCGGCTTCTTGTCCGCCGTCTTCCATCCCCGCCGTTTCCAGCCAATGATCCATTCCGAAATCCCTTTTTGCACGTACTGGGAGTCGGTATAGACCTCAACCTTGCTGGTTTGAGTCAGCGACTCCAGGGCCTTGATCACTGCCATTAGTTCCATGCGATTGTTCGTGGTATTGGCCTCGCCACCAAACAATTCCCGCTGTTGCCCATTCCACTTCAGCAATGCCCCCCACCCGCCCGGACCCGGATTGCCCTTACAGGCCCCGTCGCCATAAATTCGCACAATATCGCCATCAGTCATTATGAAAGTACACCTTATCTACGCTGCCTTTGAATCGGCCGCACATGAATAACATTGTCGCGCCTGGCCACCTGCACCAGGCCTGGCCGTTTCAAGCGTGCCTCGCGCCAGGGCGGCGTAACCAGTCGCATCCCCAGATTGCGCTTGACCGCTCTTACTACATAAGCACCGCCGGCGATCGGCCACCACCGATCGCCGGCCTTTTCCATAAAGCCAAAACGATCCAGCCATTTACCCTGCGAAAACGGTGGCGCATAGCACCCGAAGCGCCCGCCATTGAGTTCAAACCCGAGCAAGGCCAGCCAGTCTTTAAGACGAACCAGCCCAATGAATCGGCCGCACCAAGGATAGTCTGCCTTGTCACGCCGGCCCGTGGCGGCACCCAGCATGCGTTTCATGCCCCACAAGGAAAGTGGGTTGAATCCCGAAATCACGATCTGCCCTTCAGGCCGCAGCACCCGCTCGGCCTCACGCAGAATCTGGTGCGGATTTTCGGAAAACTCCAGCACATGAGGCAATACCAGCAAGTCAATGCTATGCGAAGCCAATGGCAGTTGGGTCGGCTCAGCGACGAGCGAGCCGGCGCCATCCAGCCCGGTGCGAATGCGCAGCGGAATGCGGTTCTCGCGCAAAAAATCAAGTTCAGGCAGACCAACCTGTACGGCATGAAAACCGAATACATCATCCACTGCATTGTCAAACTGGACTTGTTCCCAGGCCGCCATGTAGCGTCCATCCGGGGTATTGAACCACCCGGCCAGCGTGGCCTGCTGCCCGCCAGCGGAAGTGGAATTCGTAGTTTGGTGCATATCTGTCGTTCCCGTTACAGAGCCTGGCCGTTTTCAGCCACGACTGTCAGCCGCTATTATGCCTGCTTCACCCATCAACTCTAACCGGTGAATACCCTTCATCAAAAATGGCAACCATCTGCATCAGTGCGCACGCAGGGCGCGCATCGGGACGAGCCTCAGGATCGAGCGGTTGAATCGACCGCCCACTCTGCCACAGCGGGATTACGTCGAACTCCGATATAATCCAGCAATTGCATGTTTTCCATGCATTTTCTTTGAAAAGTTGTCTGAATCAATGCCTGCCTTGAGCCGTTCAAGGGGGTTGATTGGATGTATCGAATGCATATTAGGGAGGCTGGGAGATAGATTGACCTGTAACCATCCCAAAATCCAGTTTGCATCGACCTGGGCATCGATTGCCCTGCTTGTGAGTCTTCTGACCGGATGCGGTTCGGCACCTCTCCAGCTGAAATTGCCGATCGATTCCGACGCCAGTGTGGCGTCGGTCAATCCCCCGGCACCAACCGGGGCTCCATCTGCAGTTGAGCCAGTTGCTCGCGCCACGCCTATCGGACCCGCCCCCACCGCTGCCCCAGCCCGGACGGCAGAAACGGCAAGGACCATCCCGCGACCATCCGGCTCAACCCTAGCCCGAGTCGCACCTGAGCCTGCCCGACTGACAACCGAGTCAGCAATCAGATCCGTTCCAAGCACCCCGATCGAAGCATCCCGCGAAATCAGGGACACACTGCCGATATCGCAAACCATCGATTTGACGACCCCGGCGGATGACTTGTGGGAACGCATACGCAAGGGCTTTGGCATGCCCAATCTGAGCAGCCCGCTCGTGCTCGATCGCCAGATCTGGTACGCCAGCCGGCCTGGCGATTTGCGGCGCATGGCCGAGCGCAGCCGACGCTATCTCTATCACATTGTCGAAGAACTGGAAAAACGCGGGATGCCGACGGAACTGGCATTGCTGCCCATGGTTGAAAGCGCATTCAATCCAATGGCGTACTCGTCGGCGCATGCATCAGGCTTGTGGCAATTCATCCCCTCCACCGGAAAGACCTACAACTTGCGGCAGAACTGGTGGTATGACGCGCGACGCGACGTCATCGCGTCGACCTCTGCGGCACTGGATTATTTGCAGTTTCTGTACGACATGCATGGAGACTGGCATCTCGCCCTCGCCTCATACAACTGGGGAGAAAACGCGGTCGCCCGCGCCATCGAACGCAATCGCGCCCGCGGACTGCCAACTGACTACCTCAGCCTCACCATGCCGCAGGAAACGCGCTACTACGTCCCGAAGTTGCAGGCCATCAAGAACATCGTCGCTAACCCGGAAGCATTCCGCATCGATCTGAATCACATACCGAACCAGCCCTACTTTGTTACCGTCGCCAAGACCAAGGATATTGATATCCAGTTGGCAGCCAAACTGGCGGAAATGTCGGTCGAGGAATTGATCGCACTCAATCCTGCGCACAATCGTCCAGTGATATCGGCTTCACAAGGTGAGACATTGGTTTTGCCGGCAGACCATGCCGAAATCTTCCTGGCCAACCTGGAGAGCCACGACAAACCTCTGGTTTCCTGGCAAGCCTATACGTTCAAGAAGGGTGATCATCTGGAAAAAATCGCGGCTGAGCGCGGTATTCAGCTGATCAAACTCAAGCAGGTCAATGGGATTACGTCACGTACCAAGGTCGGCCCCGGATTTCAACTGTTGCTGCCAGTCAGGGGACTGGGGTCGGGCGCCGAACCGCTGCCCGCCGTATTCCGGCCGCCAGCGGTACCGGAGCGCGCCTCCAGTACCGTGACGCGTCGCGCAACGCATGTCGTTGCGCGCGGTGAAACCCTGGCAGGAATCGCGAAACGATATGGTGTTTCTGTTGAGAATCTGCGAAGCTGGAATGGCGCTGGTCAAGTAAATGCAGGGCAGCGCCTGTTTGTGCAGCGAAGCTTGCCCGCCACGGCATCCTCGCAAAGCACATCAACCGCCCGCAAGTCGAGCAAAGCCAAGGCCCCGGCCAAGACAAAGAGACCGGCTGCCAAACCAGCCGTAAAGGCCAATACCAAGGCATCGACAGCACGCACCAGCGGCTGAAAGCCAGCCCCTGCTCAGGTCGGACATGTTGGTTTTGCCGGCGTTGCGACACTGAATCAACCCATGCCTGAATGGCGCCTGAAAAAACAGTACTTCAGCCCTGTCTTTCCTGTCATTTGTTGATGCAAATCAAGCCACGACTCATATTGGGCCAACTATACTGATGGCATGGTTCTTTTTGCTGCCATTGTCGCTTACGTTCACTATGGTGCAATCATGTTGCTTGCAGCATTATTGACCACTGAATTTCTGCTGTTGCGCCAGGGCAACCTCGTCAAGTCCATCCGCGCCCTGGAACGCGCCGACCTGGCCTATGTGACCTGCGGCGTGCTGGCACTGTTGTCCGGTGCGCTGCGCTTTGGCACCTCCGCCAAGGGGATCGGGTTCTATGCAGGACATCCGATGTTCTGGCTTAAATTATTTCTGTTCGGCACGCTGGCGCTGACGTCATTCCTGGTAACCAGGCACTATTCGCGCTGGGCCCATCACGCACGCATGGATACCACCTTCACCGTGCCGGCAACCGAGGTTTGCGCCGCGCTGACAATGGTCAAAATACAAATGGCTTTGCTCGCCCTGCTTCCGTTGTTGGCCACGCTGATGGCGCGCAATATATTCCTATAATCCTAACCCACTGGGCCGAACCATGTTCGAATCCGCAGAAATAGGTCACAAGTTGTCAAAAGGCGAGTACCGCAGCATTGAACCGGTGCTGCGTGCCGATCTACTCGATGCGCAATACCAATTGCTGAAAGATGCACGAACGCCGGTTATCGTGCTGATTTCAGGTGTGCGCGGCGCTGGCAAGGGCGAGACGGTCAATCTGCTCAATGAGTGGATGGACCCCCGTCACATCCATACGCGCGCTTTCGACAACCCGACCGACGAGGAGGCCGCACGTCCGCCCATGTGGCGCTACTGGCGGGCTCTCCCCCCCAAGGGACGCATCGGCATCCTGTTTGGCTCCTGGTACACCGGCCCCATCATAGACCGCGTCTTCAAGCGCTCCAGACCCAATGACATGCTGCGCTCAATCGAGGAGATCAACCGTTTCGAGAAAATGCTCTCCGATGACGGCGCAGTCGTTCTCAAGTTCTGGTTCCATCTTTCCAAAAAACGCCAGCGCAAGCGCCTGCAGTCCCTGCAGAAAGACCCCGAGACCAGTTGGCGTGTAACCGACCGGGACTGGGACTTCTTCAAGATGTACGACCGCTTCTACCGCATCAGCGAAGAAGCCTTGCGCGAGACCAGCACCGCCTCGGCGCCATGGATCATCGTGGAAGGATCAGACCCGGAATATCGCGCCGTGACGGTTGGTCGCGCGCTGCTCGGTGCAATAAACGAGCAAATCAAAAAGGCAGCCAATCCGGCCAAGACAAAGACCGATGCCGCGCCGCTGATCAAGCCAGTCGATAAGCGCAACATCCTGAGCGGCCTGGATTTAAGCCATGCACTGACAAAGAAACGCTACGAGACGCAGTTGCGCAAATACCAGCGTGACCTCGCGCTGCTGACGCGCCATCCAAAGTTCCGCGAGCATACGGTGATTGCCGCTTATGAAGGCATGGATGCCGCCGGCAAGGGCAGCGCCATCCGCCGCATCACGCCAGCACTGGATGCCCGCCTGTACAGCATTATTCCGGTGGCAGCGCCAACCGACGAGGAGCGCGCCCAGTCCCATCTGTGGCGCTTCTGGCGGCACCTGCCGATGAAGGGCCGCTTCACGATATATGACCGCACCTGGTACGGCCGTGTGCTGGTCGAGCGCGTGGAGCACTTTGCGGCGGAAGCCGACTGGATGCGCGCCTATGGCGAAATCAACGACTTCGAAGAGCAGCTCACCCGCAACGGTGCCGTCGTCGTCAAATACTGGCTGCAGATTTCCAAGGAAGAGCAATATCGCCGATTCAAGGAGCGCCAGAAGACGCGCCACAAGCAGTTCAAGATCACCGACGAGGACTGGCGCAACCGCAAGAAATGGGACGATTACCAGGAGGCGGCAGCCGACATGATCGAGCGCACCAGTACCGCGTACGCGCCCTGGACCATCGTGGAATCAAACGACAAGCTCTTCGCTCGTATCAAGATCATCAAGACGCTCTGTGAACGGCTTGAGCAGGCGCTGTCAGCCTGACACTGCCTATTTGCTTTACGACGAACATGTGACTGTCCTGGGCGAGCCAAACACGACCACGAGCCACACCAATGTAGCCTGTTGCACAATCCGTTGCTGACTGAATGAGCCTGGCGATGCCTGAATCCAAGTTGCAGCAAATGGCGGGGGATTTCTGGGGCGGCACTGCCGCCATGCTGGTCGCACTACCGTCGGCCATCGCCTTTGGCGTCACCATATTCGCACCGCTTGGCGCGAGTTTTGCGGCGCAAGGCGCCCTTGCCGGCATTCTTGGCGCGACGGCACTGGGCCTGGTGGCTTCCTACCTTGGCGGCACCAATCGGCTCATCACCGCACCCTGCGCCCCCGCGGCCGCCGTGCTATCGGCGTTTGCCATCCAGCTGATGCAGGAGAACACCCCGCCTGAGATTATTCTGTTGATGATGACCGTCATCGGCCTGCTGTGCGGCGCCTTGCAGGTGACGTTCGGGGCAGTGGGTGTGGGCCGCCTGATCAAATACATGCCATATCCGGTGGTCAGCGGCTATTTGAGCGGCGTAGGCCTGATCATCATACTCAGTCAGATTCCGAAACTGCTCGGCGTCGCCAAGGATGTTCATCTGGCCGAAGCTCTGCTTGCTCCGCACAAATGGAACTGGCAAGGCATCACCGTCGGCATCGTGACTGCCGCCGTCATGGTTCTGGCGCCACGTGTCACCAAGCGTGTGCCGGCGGCGATTCTCGGGCTCACCGCCGGTGTGCTGACTTATTTCGGCCTCGGTCTGGCCGATCAATCGCTGCTGGCGTTGACAGGCAATCCGTTGATCATCGGCCCGCTGGGCGGTTCCGACGCGGGCTTTCTGAATGCCTTGTCGACCCGCTGGAAGAGCGTTGGCGGGCTGGACCTCGGTTTGCTGAAAAACCTTGTGGTACCCGCCTTGACACTGGCGGTATTGCTCTCGATCGACACCCTGAAGACCTGTGTTGTGCTCGACTCACTGACCCGCAGCCGGCACGACTCCAATCGCGAACTCATCGGTCAGGGCCTGGGCAACCTGGCTTCGACGCTGGTCGGCGGTGTTCCCGGTGCCGGCACCATGGGCGCAACGCTCGTGAATATTTCCAGCGGAGCCCTGACGCGTACATCGGGGCTGATCGAAGGTATTCTGGCGTTGACGGCATTTCTTGTGCTCGGGCCGTTGATCGCGTGGATTCCCATTGCCTCGCTGGCCGCCATTCTCATAGTCATCGGCGTGCGCATGTTCGACCGGAACAGCCTGCACCTGCTGCGCAATCGCTCGACCATCCTCGATTTCATGGTGATCGTGGCAGTGGTGCTGGTGGCAGAAACCGTGAGCCTGATTGCCGCCTCCGGCACCGGTATCGCACTCGCCGTGCTGCTGTTCATCCGTGAGAAGGTCAGCAGTTCGGCGGTGCGCCGCAAGGTTTATGGCAATCAGTTGTTCTCCAAGCAGATCCGACTTCCGGAAGAACGGGCCATTCTGGAAGAGCGCGGCAACCAGGCCGTCATCTTCGAACTGCAGGGCAGCCTGTTTTTCGGCACGGCCGACCAGCTCTTCACGGCGCTGGAACCGGAACTGAAAGTCCGCAATTACGTGATTCTCGACTTGCGCCGCGTGCAGTCCGTGGATGTGACCGTTGCGCACGTGCTCGAGCAGATCGAAGACATGCTGGCCGAGCGCGGCGCCTGGCTGCTCTTTAGCCAACTGCCACGCAACGTGCCGACCGGACAAAACATGGGCGAGTACTTCGCGCAGATCGGGTTGGCACGGCCGGAACAACATGCACCGGTCTTCGACGAACTCGATGACGCGCTCGAATGGGTAGAAAACCGCATCCTGGCCGAGGCGCACGATGCGCCGGCGGCGCAGACGGCGCTTGAGTTGCGCGAGATCGATCTTTTCGGCAGGCGCAAACAGGAAACGCTGACTGAGCTGGAGGCCATCATGGATCACCGCTCGTTCAAGGCCGGAGAGCGCATTTTCTCCCAGGGCGATACCGGAGACGAGCTATTCCTGATCCGCCGCGGATCGGTGCGCATCATGCTGCCGGTCGATGACAAGCAAAATCACCACCTTTCCACATTTGGGCGTGGTGATTTTTTCGGCGAAATGTCCTTCATCGACCATAACACCCGTTCCGCCGACGCCATGGCCGAAGTCGATACAGAATTGTTCGTGCTTTCCCGCACGAAATTCGACGTGCTGACCGCGGCACACCGCAAACTGGCAATCAATCTGTTCGAAGGGCTGGCGCGTGTGCTTGCGCTTCGCCTTCGCTACACCAACGTCGAACTGCGTACCCTGCAGGAGTCGTAAGATCGTACAACCCATACCCGGAAAGCGGACTAGGAAGAGAACTGGGTTTTCCCCGGCGTTACATGCACGCTGGCATGCCCCAGGTTGCGGTAGATCCGCTGCCTGCGAACGAGCGGCCACCACTCGTACAGAAAAATCTGCATCGGCCGCCACATGGCGACCCAGCCGCCGATGGTCAGGCTTTCCTTGAGCACACGCAGGTAGGGACTAAAGGCGTAACTGGCGAGGTAATCGGCACCCAGGAGGCATAGCGCCAGGAAACACAGCCCGATGAGCAGGCTGGTGCGCCCTTCCAGCAGGAGCACGCGCCGATTGCGCTTCATCAGCATCGACTTGTATTCAAAATAATTGTGGATTGCCTCGGCCACAACCGGCGTGGGGTCTTCCGCCGGCATCCGCCCGATATGGACAATGATGCGAAAGTGACTGTCCTGCGGAAATTCCAGCGCCCAACTTTCAATGAACACTTCCGCATCGGTATCAAGGTCACGATGATGAAATGGCGTTGGGTCCATCGAATTGAAAAGCTGACCCAGTTCGGCTACGCGCAACTCGATCTGATGAACAGGAGGATGACTTTTGCTCATCTCAGGTGATTCCTGCGCGACTCATCCGGGAAGCCATTTTCACAGCAACAAGGCTCCCAGCGTGCCGGTGGCGAGCAGCAGAGCGGCGATCGGCAGGCTGATTCGGCGAAGTTCGTTTGATCCCAATCCAATCGCCATTCCCGATTTGGTAATGGTATTTGCCATGACTGCGATAATAATGGCACGAGCTGCTGTAGCCAGATTCGCGCTGTCATCCCGGGCCAGATTCGCCATGGCGAGCGTAATGGCGTCGACGTCGGTCAGACCTGCGACACCCGCCGCCAGAAACAGGCCGGCATCGCCAAGATAGACTTGCGCCGCCTTGGCCACCAGCACGACCACACCGAACAGCAGGCCGAACTTGATGGCCTGATCAAGCTCGAACGGATTGCTGCCCGCCTTCACCTCGCCGCGCTCACGCTGCTGGTGCCGCCGCCATAGCCAATAGCACGCCATCAGACTCACCACGCACAACAACCCGACGGCCGGCGCGAGGCGGCGGCCCAACTCCAGGCTGATCAGCGAACTCATGATCAGGACGCGAAAGAACATCACCGTCCAGGCGAGCACGATGCCCAGCGCCAGCGCGGACGCATCTTCTCCCGCCTGCCGGCTGCGCTGGGCAAATCCGAGGGTCACCGCGGTGCTCGAAACCAACCCGCCCAACAGTCCGGCAATGCCCAGCCCATGCTCGGCGCCGACGATCTTGACCAGCAGGTAACTGACAAAATTCAACGCCGAGATCAGCACCACCATCAACCAGATCTTGTAGGGATTGACCACGTCCAGCGGCGGCGGGCCGTAGTTGATGTCCGGAACCAGCGGCAGGATGATGAGGGTGATGATGCTGAATTTCAGAGTGGCTTCGACGTCCGCGGCATCAATCCGGCTGGCGAATCGATGCAACCAGTCCTTGAGCGCGAGCAGCAAGGCCATGGCGACCGCAACCCAGCTCGCCAGCTGGAGCTGGCCATGGGCACACAACAGCCCGAGAATAAAGGCCAGCAGCGCAGAAACCTCGGTGGTTATTCCCGTGTCTCCGCGCACCGCAGTCACCACATACATGACAACAACAAGCAAAGCGATGGCAATAAACATCGCCAAAGCCAGCCAGGTCAGCCCCAGACTTTCACCAACATAACCCGCGATTGCGCCGCTGAGCGCAATGAGTGCAAAGGTCCGCACCCCGGCGCCACCTTCCTCGCCCTTGGTCCGTTCGCGCTCCAGGCCCAGCAGCACACCCAGTCCAATGGAGACTACGAAGCGAAGCGCCAGATCGGGATCTTCCATCACGACTCCAGACTGAGAACTCGTTTCAAAATGAACACTCGGCGAACCTGTCATTCCGAGCGCAACGAGGAATCTGCTGTCAAATTAACCCTGAAGCAGATTCCTCACCCTTCGGGTTCGGAATGACACGTGATTTTGATCTTGATCCTTATATCGCCAAACTCACATCGCTAAGCGGTGCCGTTCATCTCCAGGCGAAAATCGCCCTTTTCAATGAAGATGCGCCCGGCGCGCGGGCGCTTGGCCAGTTCCTTGAGCAGATGAACAATCGGCTTGTCGAAGGAGTACTCCGTGCGCATGGCCCCCGCCGCCCGCATGTCGTCAACCTGCGTGCCTGCATACAAGTGGCGCAGCAGGCGCTCTTCATCGCTCATGTTCGGGTATTTCTTGCGCATGGCCGGCACTGCCGGCTCCAGCGGTACCGGCTTCAAGGCGATATATGACGAACCATTGCTGATGATCTTGTCCAGCACGTCAGGCTGCACCGGCGCCAGCGGCTTGCCGTAGTAACCCAGCGCATACTTCTTGATCTCGTTGGGCACCGTCTTGTAGCGCTCGCCGCCCACCACATTGAGCACTGCCTGGGTCGCCACCAGTTGCGAGAACGGCGTGACCATGGCCGGCCAGCCGAGTTCGGTGAAGACGCGCGCGGTCTCTTCCAGCACCGCGTCCAGCTTGTGCATGAGCCCCGCCTGCTGCAACTGGAACTTCATGTTGGTCAGCATGCCGCCAGGAATCTGATGCTGGTAATGGAACTGGTCATACTCCATCGGCACGCCGACGGGCAGCCCCTCGTTCTTCGCCACCCGCGAGAAATGATCGCTGACCTCACTGATCAGCGCGTCATCGACATTCACCGTGTAGCCCATGCTGCGCAGATTACGCGCGATGGTCTGGGTCGCCGGTTGCGCCGGTCCGTTGGCCAGGGGGGCAATCGAAGTCTGAATCTGGGTTACCCCAAGCTTCACCGCTTCCAGATACACCAGCGGCGCAAGCCCCGTCATGCAATGGCTGTGCAATTCGAGCGGCACCTTGCCGGTCACCTTGAGCAACGCCGGCACCAGCGTGCGTATGCGGTCCGGCGTCAGCAGCCCACCCGGATCCTTCAGCATCATCACGTCGATGTTGGCACGCTTGATCAGCTCCTTGGTCTTTTTCGCGTAAAAAGCGTCGGTATGCACCGGACTCTCGCAAAACACCACCGAGCCAACGGACTCCATGCCCAGTTGTTTGGCGCGGATCAATATGTCAACAATATTGTCCAGGTCGGACAATGCGTCGATGGCGCGCAACCGCCGGATGCCGTTTTTGGCCAGGCACTCCAGCCACAAATCATTGATGTCATCGGCCTGCACATCAAATGACAGGAGACTCTTGCTGCGCATCGCCGACTGTAGTCGCGTTTGCGTCACGCGCTGGCGCATCAGACGCAGGCGCTGCCAGGGATCTTCCTTGAGGTAACGCACGCTGACGTCGAACTGGATGGCGCTCATCAGATCGATGGCTTCCATTCCGGCCCGGTCCATGCGCTCGGCCACTGGCAGCATCATTGCAGTGGTCATGCGCGTCGCCCACAGGCACTGATGCGCATCGCGCAGGGTAGTATCGATAATCCTGACTTCCGACATTACATGCCTCCTGTTTCTTGATAACGACTGGCGAGTGCAGTCAAACTCACTTCGCCGTCAGAAAATCACGCGTCCATGCTTCGTAATCCGCGTCGCGCGACGTACGCGCGACAAAATCCGCAGTTGCCACACCGGTGAGATTAACCGGTTTTACCCCCTCCTTCAGCGCCTTGAGCGTATCGTGAACGGCACGCACGGCCGCCATGAACGGCGCATGCCCCTGCAACGCAATGCGCACGCCGCGCGCGGACAGATAATCGCGATCCATCAATTCGGGGCCGGGAGCGCCCAGCAGCAATGGCACGCTGAGTACCGGCGCGATTGCATCGAGCTGGGCGCGAGTTTTCAGCCCTGAAAAGAACATGCCATCCACGCCGGCCGCCTGATAGGCCCTGGCGCGTGCCAGCGCATCCTCGATCCCATTCACGGCGGCCGCGCTGGTGCGGCCGCAGATGATCATCCGGCTGTCCTGGCGCGCGTCAAGTGCCGCGCGCATCTTGCCCACACCCTCTTCTATGGAAATGAGCTGCACTTTATCCGGATCGCCAAAGGGGGCCGGCAGCAGGGTGTCTTCAATGGTCAATGCCGCGACGCCAGCGGTCTCCAGTTCTTCAATGGTACGACGCACATTCAGCGCATTGCCATAACCATGGTCGGCATCGACAAACAGCGGCAGCTTGCCGGCGCGTCCGATGCGATAACACTGTTCGGCCAACTCACTCAGCGTCAGCACTGCAAGGTCAGGGGCCCCCAGCACCGTCAGCGATGCCACCGATCCGGCCAGCATGCTCAGCTCAAAATCCAGATCCTCGGCAACTCTCGCCGACATCGGATCAAACACGGATGCCGGAAACACGCAGCGATCGCCCGATAAAATTTCCCTGCACCGTGCCCTGCGTGCCGTCCAGTCCATACGCGCCCCCTTGTTGTTTGTGAGTTTCCGCTTTTCAGCCGGCCATGTGCGCCCGCTATTTATCCCTGCTCGCCCTGCATGTAATGGCAGCAGGCAGCGGTTGGCATGAATGTATCACGCGTCGCACCCGCTGCACTTTCGTTGCTGACATTCCCGATGCATCGCACCGCGGCAACTTCTACGGACTTGCGGTCGGCCTGATCGCCTTGCATACCGGATAGCCCAGCACGCCGTTGTGGGCGAACACATAGGCGCTGTTACGCAGCGGGTCACCGGTAATCGCAATCATGTAATCATCGGCGTGCCAGACCAATGGCACCATGCGCTCGGGATCATCCGACTCGTGATACACGGCAGGTATCTTGCCCAACCGCGCTTCTTCCGCCAGATTCCAGGTCGGCTTGAGCGTCCAGTCACGCAGAATGCGCTCGAACTGCGAAGCCGGTATGCGCGCATGATCGAACAGATATTGCCGCAGCGCCGCCTTGGTCCATCCGGCCTTGGCCATCGTCCGCGCCAGTATCGGCGTCAGCAAAATCAGCGGTCGCAATGTGCCCATTCCCTGACCCACGGTAAACATCAGCTGCCAGGACACCTGCTTGACGACGGCGTCGGCCAGATAGGGCAGCATCTGCTCACGAATGCCGCCAGACAGGGATACGACAAGATTGCCACCGGTGTAACGCGATATGGTGACGGCATTCTGGCCACGCGCATATCCCATCTCGACACTGATCGGCTCCCAGCCGATTTCAGCCAGCACATCCTCATTCTCGGCAATCACCACGCGCCAGGTATTGCCATAGGTGGCCTTGTCATTCTTGTGCAGCAGGAATCCCGCTACATTCCGAAGATAGAGACGCCAGAACCGGCCAATCGAGGTATTGGGCAGGAAACCATCACGCATGACGCCTTGCGTGTAATTGAAGTCCAGTTCCTTGATGATGGGGCCATTGACGATGATCAGCGTTTCCCCGCCGGGCGTGTTGCCGCTGTGCTCTACGCCGTAATAGGAATCCGCCATCGCTTCAATCATGGCCACCAGCACTGGCATGTATTGCGGCTTGCAACCGGCCATCACGCCGTTGACGGCAACACTCCAGACCGTTGCCGCACGGCTGTCGGGCAAAAGTATGCCCAGCACCTTGTCGGGTGCATAGTCGGTGAAGCTCAGGAATTGCTCGATGCGTCGGCGCGTCGGCGGCACGATGGGCAGGCCATCGCTCCATTCATTGCGGTAGAAATAATCGTTGAGGGCGTCAAATCCGCCTTCGAAAACGATATCGCGCGCGCCGGGTTCGCAGGTCTCGACCGCCGTCACGGGTGGGGTGGTCAGGTTTTCAATAGCGCGAGCCAGGGTCACATCAAGGATGTTTTGCCTCAACTCCTCTTTGGACTGCACATTGGTATGGCCGGGCACGATAGCCAGTGGAATCGTCGGCATTCCCAGGCCAATGGAAGTGGCTGCGGCAAGACCGGCAAAACCCTCGCAAACCAGCGTTGAAGACGGCACTCCGGCCTCTTCGCATACTGCACTGGCCCGCAACACGGCGGGCGTGCAACTGCCTCAACAGCCCATGCCTGAGAGCACCGCATCGACTCTCAATTCCTTCAGGCGTTCGGGCAACGCCGCCAGCACCTGATGCTCATCGCTGCCATGCGTATTGCCGAACTCGCGCCAGTTGATAAAGCGAATGCCGGGATACTTCGCCGCTAGCGCCTCCTGCATGGTGGCAAACACTTCGTCACCGCGGAACACGTAGTCCCACAACAGGCCGATGGTCTTGCCGGCCAGCGTGTCCAGCCGCGGCGCCAGCGGCTTGATCTGCACCTGGCGAGGACTGCGCGGCCAATAGACTGTGTAGCGGCGTTCGTCGTTGACATCGTCATCAGATATGAACATTGATTACTCCGGACTTCAATGATGCGCCTGACCTGAGCGCTCGTTACAAAATGAAAGGTTGGCAAAAATGTCATTCCGAGCGGCGCGAGGAATCTGCTGTTAAATCAGCGCCAGAAGCAGATTCCTCAGCCTTGCGGCTTCGGAATGACAATTATCGTTGAAGCGTGCTCTATCGCTGCGCGGCAAACTTCACTCAAACTTCAGATTGGTATCCTTGGCCAGCTTGGTCCACATGGCAATCTCCTGGGAGATCACTTTGGCGAAGTCTTCGGGAGGGCCGCCGACCGCCTCGCCCCCATCCGCTGCAAAGCGCTGCACCACCTCTGGCGCCTGGATGATGACCGAGATTTCGCGGTTGAGTTTATCAATGATGGGTCGCGGCACCTTTGCCGGCGCGAGCAACCCATACCAGGCACGCACTTCATAGCCGGGGATGGACTCGCCAATCGCTGGAATATCCGGTAGCGACGTCGCGCGCTTGGCGGAGGTCACGCCCAGGCCAATGAGCTTGCCGGTTTTCACAAACGGCATGGACGAGACCGTGCTCGTCACGGTGAAGGCGATGCGTTCGCCCAGCAAATCGGTCAAGGCCGGTCCGGCGCCCTTGTAGGCGATGTGCACCGTCTTTACTCCGGTCATGTAATTGAGCAGTTCACCGGCCAGATGCGCCACACCGCCAATGCCCCCCGATCCGAATGACAATTTGTCGGGCTGTGAACGCGCCAGCTTGACCAGTTCGGGAACCGTCTTGACGCCGAGCGTCGGGGTAACGACCAGCAGCAGCGGCGCTGCCGTCATCAAGCTGATGGGCGCGAAATCCTTCTGCGCATCGTAGGGCAGCTTGGA
>CANKAJ010000010.1 GCA_947479645.1 Betaproteobacteria bacterium
AGCAGCAGACCAGCGGTCCGCTGCCGCCGACCCCACGGCGCGCGGGAACGGTCGAGGTTTGGAGCCATCTGGTGGTGGCTGATGGTGTTGAGGTGATCCTTGAGCCCGGGCGGGCGGGGCTGACTCCTGAGCAGGTCCGTGCATTCGCGTGGGGAGTCACAGAACTCTTCAAGACGGTAAAGCAGTCTGACAAGGAGTAGCACAATGCGTGACGAATCAGCAGTTCTGAAATCTCGCGATGGCGAGGCACTGGTGTTGCTTGGCGTCACTGCGAAGGGGCATCTCGATGGCCTGCTGTTTGAGCTTGCAGTCGAGCAACGCTATCGCAATCCCCAGAAAAAAAACATCGAGGCGCTCTATACATTTCCGCTTCCCTTTGGCGCCGTGCTGCTTGGACTTGAATTTCAGCTAGGCACGGAGATGTTGGACGGTGTCGTGGTCGAGCGCGAAAAGGCCGAAGCCGACTACGAGGAGGCGATTGAAAAGGGCGATACCGCGATCATGCTTGAGCAGGTGGGAGACGGCATCTATACGGTGAATCTGGGCAACCTGATGCCGGGCGAGGAGGCGGTTATCCGCTACCGCTATGCGCAATTGCTTCGCTTCGAGAAGGGACACATTCGCCTTGCCATACCGACGGTGATCGCCCCGCGCTTTGGCGAGCCCGAAGAGGCCGGGCTTGAGCCACACCAGATGCCAATCACGGATGTACTGGCTGATTATCCCTTCGCGGTTACGATTGAACTCCGAGGCGAAGTTGGGCAGAGTGGTATCGATTCACCCTCTCACCCGATCAAGGTTAGTGCTACGGCGTCGGGTGTGACAGTAGCACTCGCACGCAACGGCCATCTTGACCGGGACTTTATACTCGTCATTGACGGTCTTGCCGGTACCTCGCTGACCGCGATAGGGCGTGATGGTGACGGTTTCGTTGCGCTGGCCAGCTTTTGTCCGGCGTTCCCCATGGTCGAGGACATCGCCCCTCTTTCACTCAAGATTCTTGTGGACTGCTCAGGCTCGATGGCTGGGGACAGTATCCAATCGGCCAGGCGAGCGGTACGACGGATCCTCGAGCAACTGACACCAGCGGACACTTTCTCGCTCACTCGCTTTGGCTCTAAAGTGGAGCATTATTTCACGGGGCCGAGGTCCGCCGATTCAAAAAACATTCATGCAGCGCTGCTTCACCTTTACGCACTCGATGCCGACATGGGTGGTACCGAACTGGAAAGCGCCCTCCAATCCGTTTTTCGGCACGGGGGTGAGGGAAGCGCCGATATTCTCCTCATCACCGACGGCGAAGTTTGGAAAACAGAGTCGCTTATTTCAGCGTCGCGCAAGGCAGGCCAGCGCATCTTTGCTGTCGCAGTAGGCAGTGCCCCCGCCGAAAGTCTGCACCGTGCGCTTGCCGAGCAAACCGGTGGCGCCTGCGAGTGCGTGGCCCCGGACGAAGACGTCGAGAGTGCCATTGTGCGCATGTTCGCGCGCATGCGGGCGCCAAGAGTGCGCGATTTGGTCGTGGCATGGCCAGGCGCGCCGGTTTGGCACACGCCTTTGCCACAGGCCGCATTCGATGGTGAAACGGTGCATGTATTCGCAGGCTACGAATCACGGCCCGAAGGCGAGGTAAGGCTCGGCTACCGCGCGGGCGATGAGGTAAAGAACCGCGAGGAGTCGATCGCCCTGACGTATGCGGAAACAAATGCCGACACGCTGCCAAGGATCGCTGCGGCTGAAAGGCTGAAAGGTCTTGCCAAAGGCCAGCATAAGAAAATCGCATTGCGCTACCAACTCGTCACTTCCGAAACAAGCTACCTCATTTTGCACATCAGGGCCGAAGGCGAGAAAGCGAAGAGCCTGCCCGAACTTCAGCAGGTAGCGCAGATGCACGCGGCAGGGTGGGGAGGCTTGGGCACGGTTGACAGTGCGGTTCTCGGTAGTGCGGTCCAATTTTCATCTCTTGATGCTGGCTCGGTTTCGGTATTTAGTAGGCGCTCTGGATCGCTAATAGGTTTCGGCGCCGAACAGCCTTCTGGTCAGTACGGCATCCGGGCATTTTTGCGCAACCAAGTGGGTGAGGACGCCGCATGGATTACCCCGCAGCGATTCTTAGGACGTCCGGGGCGCGGCCTTTGGAGTAGGCTCATAACACCGGCATACCCGACGAAGTTGGACGATCTGCTTGGCGCCGACGTGCCGTGGCATGTAATCGACTTTCTTAAGCGACTTGTCTATCAGGGTGAATCAGAGGACGCCGTCGTGAAAGCTTTCATTGAGGCGCTTGTAGAATCGCCGGCAGGCGCAAAGATCACTCGTCATGGTAGGCGAGCAATTCGGGCGCTGTTCACCAACGAATACGAGCGCTCCGCCCTGCGGGAGCACCTGCGCGCGGTGTTCGCGTCAGCGACGCCGACTGAGTGGCCCGCGCCACCCACACTCGCGGACAGTGGCGAAGATGCGACTTTCGCTTTGCCGATTTGAAATGGTTGACCGACGTTAACCCGCTGGTATGGCGGCGCAAAGTGAACAATGGCGGTTGCGCTTTGAGGTGTGTCGGTTGGAAATTTCTGCGCGCCGTTTGTGGGAGCACACCGCATTAGGCCGGATCAATCCTTTCCCGCTTATTTCGCCTGCCAGTGCAACCCAGCCTGAGGGGCAGGTACAAACGGCCCAGTTTCATCTGTTTTGTGCAGATCCCCCTGATGGTTTCGCCAAGTTTCAGCTGCAGATTCCGGTGCGGCCAGGCGGCGCGGTGTTACCCAATGACAGGCGTGAGCCCCTTGGGTATCTCGTTGTCGCTGTTGATGCCAAAGCGAGGCCAATGAGAGAGCGAGGGGAGCTTGACGTTCAGATTGACGACAACCTGATATTGCATGCACAAGCCCGATCACTGAACAGGGGTGATCTGGCAGAAGCGGAGGTTCATAACCTTGAGTTTGGATTGCCTTTACTAGGTGCAAAGTGTACTAAAGGAGATATTAGGGATATTGGGCATAAAGCTGGATCTCGAGGGAAGGATGAAAAAGGCGGCTTAGTGTTGAGATCAAATATTGCCGACCGCCCAGATGTGCCGGAGTAGCGGTCGGTTGCGAATCATGTATTAAGAATTCCATCCCATAATCGTAGGTTATTTACTCGATCCGCCAAATCAATATTGGAGTAAGCTCCCGCGCTCACCAAATCACTGCGGAGACCTTGATATGTACCGACCAATTCGAATCTGTGCGCTGCGTGCTGCAGGATGCTCGCTCATGCTTGCGTGGACAGCCCTTGCGGTCGGGCAAACTTATCCGGCCCGGCCGATTCATGTGCTGGTTGGATTTCCTTTGGGCGGCGCGGCTGATGTCATCGGCCGCATCGTCACACCGCACCTGTCGGCAGCTTGGGGGCAGCCTGTCGTGGTGGATAACCGACCGGGGGCCGGCGGCAATCTGGCTGCTGAAATTACGGCCAATGCAAAACCGGACGGCTACACCTTGCTGATGATTGCCACCAGCCATGCCACCAACGCCGGGCTGACGACCAAGCTGCCCTTTGATCCAGCCAATTCCTTCGCAGCGGTAGCCATGATGGCATCTGTTCCGCAGGTGCTGGTGGTCGGCAACAGCCTGCCCGCCAAGTCGGTCACCGAGCTGATCGCACTCGCCAAATCCAGACCGGGCAAACTCAACTTTGGTTCGGGGGGCACGGGCAGTGCCACCCATCTGGTGGGCGAGCTCTTCAAAAGTATGGCGGCAGTCGACATCGTGCATGTGCCTTACAAGGGAGTCAGCTTTGCGGTAACCGACATCATGGGGGGCCAGCTTGAGACGGCATTTTCGTCCCTGCCGGCAGCTCTGGCACAGATACGCAGCAATCGCATCCGTGCGCTCGGTGTCACCTCGGTGCGCCGGTCCCCCTTTATGCCGGAAATCCCCACGATCGCCGAAGCAGGCGTGGCTGGTTACGAGGCGACAGGCTGGAGCGGCATGGTGGCACCGGCAGGCACACCAGCCGACGTTGTCGCCAGGCTCAATGCCGTCATCAATGCCGCACTGAAAGTTCCCGAGGTGATTGCTGATCTGGCGAAACAGGGTGCTGAGCCGGAGGGCGGCTCAGCTGCAGAATTCGATCGCTATCTGCGGAAAGAAATCACCAAATGGACCAAGGTCATTCGTGACGCGAAGATCGAGCAGAACTGACGATCGCAACTGTCCCGCCCTGCTGCAGGACTGATCAGTTCGCTCATGGTCAAGGCGCCGAGGTCAGGCACTGAGGTCAGGCGCAGTAAAGCTCACGCAGCGAACGCACGCTGGACAAGCGTTCAATATCAGCCAGCGCTTCAATCAACAGGGCGCTGCGACGCTTGCCGAGAACCGGCTCCATCAGCCCGCGTGCCTTGACCTCGACCTCATCCAGCATCATCGGGTTTTCGTGACTGCCCTTGGCTGCCATCGTCGAGTGCGTCAGGCGGCGCCCGTCCTTGAGTGTGATATCCATCCCGCAGCGCCAGCCGCGCACGGTGTTGGGAATCGACGGATCGCCAACGGCCTTGATGAGCTCGCGCAGCCTGATGACGCGCGCGTCCTTCATGCGCCGGGCGTCACGCGCCGAGGCGAATGTCAAGGTGCCATCCACCAGCATGACTGCCAGCAAATGCTGCAGCGATATATTGGGCATGTCGCGGTTGTTGACGATTTGCAGCTCCGTGGCGGGGATACGCACCACCACCGATGCCACGTCCCTGGCCCGAAAACCATGCTGCTGCATCAGGGTATGAATCACATCCAATGGAGCCTGTGCAGGGCCGCCGACGCACCAGCGTTTGATCCCGCCACGCATGATTTCATGCGTTTTGCCCAGATCGCGAACCATCGCTTCGACATCCGCATTCGGGGCATAGGTTGCAAAGAAATTGTCCTCACCGGAAAAAACATCGTCGACTCCGGTGAACCCTGAGCGAACCATGGTGGCAGCCAGAACCGCGTTATGGGCTGGCATGCCACCGACCGCATAGGCCTTTTCGATATGCTCGGAGTCGCGCAAACGGGTGTACAGCCCTGAGGCCTGCTGCCCGGCATAGGCCAATGCGAAGCGTGTCTTGCGTGCATCAAGGTGTAGCAAGGCGGCAGCACTCGACACGGCACCGAACAAATGGCCGAACGCCCCGTTGGCGCAGGCCGGTCGCTGCGCGGGAGTCGGCGCAAGGGCAAGCATGGTGCGCGCGCAAATGTCATAGCCCAAGGCAATACAGCGGAGCAATTCCCGGCCTGAGCGGTCATGCTGTTCGGCGATTGCTAATGCAGCCGGAATAACAGAAGTACCCGGATGAGTGCGCGAAGGGGGATGGGTATCATCAGTCTCGGCAGCATGACCACACATGCCATTGGCCAGGGCGGCGTACTGACTCGAGGTGACCAAGCGGGTGCCGATGACACCAGCCACAGGCACTCCATTTAAGGGCCTGACATAGGTACTAGCCCGCTTTCCCGGGAGCAACTTGGAGCCAGCCACCATAGCTGCAAAGGTATCAAGCATGTGGGTTTTGGCACGCGCTGTGACCTCGGGCGAAAGCGCCCGCCTCGCGGCCGCGGCGATATGCGTGCTCAGCGTGAGCATCAGAGGCGAAACCGGATTCCCGGGCAAACTCGCATTGGAACCGGAACGGGTATTTGAAGGATTTCTTTTTCTTCTATCGGACGACATGGATCACTCCGGGCGGATTGGGTGCTGCAAGGACATACCTAAGCCGGCGCAGACATTTTCAGCATGGCTTGCGCCAACATCGACGACGCCAGCTTCCACTGGCGGCCTAAGCACGACGCGCTGCCATCCTCGCAAGGGCCCCCGCATCTGTCAGCGTCTCAATCGACCAGCACAGCCCGGCGAGGGAGCGCGCCTGTTCGGCGCCCAAGGTCTCCTCGGTCAGGCCGAAAAACTTGGCTTCCAGATCGGCGTCGCGCATCGGCCGGCCCAGCGTGCCGAGCGCGTGCTCGACATGATGCGTAACGGCGCGACCATCCTTGAGACGCATCGAAACGCTCGCCTGGGTGCGCAGCAATTGGGGATCAACCGTTGTCGAAATGCGCCTGCGCAAGGCCACAGCCCGCGCATCCAGAACGCTGGCATCGGTGAACTGCGCCTCGCCGACAGCCCCGAAAATCAGCGCTGCAGCTGCGACATGGAAAACGCTGAATCTGCCCTCCAGCCCGGTCCGGGGCTCCTTGTTGGAGGTTAGTTCCATGGTACGGGGACTAACGGCAAGTTCAATGGCCTCTATTTCTTCGGGCTGCAGTCCATACTGCTCGCGCAGCGCCAGGCAGCCATCGATGACCGCGTGCACCACCAGCCCGCAGGCGTAGGGCTTGTACATGTTCAATGACAATTCGTAGCGCGTGCCGAGGCCCTCGGTAATCACCGAGGGATCGAATCGGGTCGAATAAACTTCGCCAAAACCACGGGCTCCTTCAATGCCCCGCTCCGAACTGGTGAAGTCCTGTTTTGCGAGCAAGGCGGCTGACAGACCATTTTGTGCAGCGCGCCCCGCGTGCAGGCTTTTGCACATCGAACCAAACATTACCTGCAAGCCGGCGGCCTGCGCCGCCGCAATGCCCAATGCCCAGGTCATCTGCTGCGTCGTCAGGCCAATCAGCTTGCCGATGGCGGCCGTCGCGCCAAACACGCCGGCCGTACCTGTTATGTGCCAGCCCAGATCGTGGTGCTCCGGATAGACCGACAATCCGACCCGGCATTCAGCCTCGACACCCAGCACAAAAGCATGCACCAGATCCCGGCCGCAAATCGCCTGCCATTCCGAGTAGGCGAACAAGGCTGGCAAGACCGGCGCGCTCGGATGAATGGCGCGCGCATGGGTATCATCGAAGTCCAGCAAATGGGAACTGATGCCGTTGATCAGCGCTGCATTCAGCGCATCGGTGCGCTCGCTGCGGCCAAACAGACTTGCCTGCGCCGGACCGCCGAATGGACCGAAGGCGGCCAGCGTGTGATCGATCGTTTCGTGGCCGGCACCGCCGACGGCACATCCCGTCCAGTTCAGGATGGCGCGAGCCGCTTCGTGGCGTACCTCGGCCGGAATATCCTCGGGACGTGATTCGACAAGAAACCTGGCCAGCACACTGGTCGCATGGCTCTCGACTGCATCATCAGGCCTTACATCACCCATGCTGTTCCCCAAAATGAAACACTTACGATGTCTGTCAAGGGAGTGCTTTTTGAAAAGTGTGTTGTTGTACAGATTCCATGCCGACCGGACCGCCCTGTATTTTTAAAAAATCCTGTCGCCGTCGACTAGTGGAAACGCGCTCTTATTGTCGCGGGCATCGATTGTAGCAAGCCTACGAAAAGCGGGAGGATGTCCTGTTGATAAGCGCGCGACGCGCTAAACGATGCCTCAGTCTGGAATCATAAAGCAGGTCAGATAACAGCCGATTCGAGTTCGATGATATTTTTACGTATCAGGAACTAGCCAAGCAAAAGGGCTCACGTTCTTGCAATAATTACTGTTGCGGGGGCAATTTGCGAGCAAAATTAGCTGAGGTAATCCACAGTAAAAAGCTGTGCGATAAAATCGGGGAGCAATTTGTGAAGCTCCAGAAAGTGCAAAGCTTAGTCCGCCCAATCTTCAAAGTGCCATCTGTCGTCTATGTTGGGAACCTCTGAGTGATTATGATCTATTCAGATGTAAAATACATTTGTTTAAATCGTTTAGATAATAATTGATATCAAATTGATTATTATTTTTACTTTATCTGTCTTTGCACTCAATCCTTGTACACGCTACTCCTTGAAATCGACGGACTTGATGATGGCTCCCAATTGGCCTGCTCTGTAGTTTCGAATGCGGTAAATTCTTCCGGCGTGCTTGGCTTGGGCAAGGGACTGCCGATACTGTGGCGAAACTTTTGGCAATTGCCGGAGTCTTCAGCGAGGTGACGGCGACCGCATTGATTCTGCGAAGTACTGCAGGCAGTATGGCAGCAGCACTCATTAGCCCGTACCCGTTGTCCGAATTTACTTTGGCATCCCCATTTATAACTGCACAGATTGCG
The DNA here is from genome assembly GCA_947479645.1 of Betaproteobacteria bacterium. Taxonomy (GTDB): domain Bacteria; phylum Pseudomonadota; class Gammaproteobacteria; order Burkholderiales; family SG8-39; genus CAIYPG01. Next base: position 8,049 of record CANKAJ010000010.1, read on the forward strand.
AGGCAATATGTTTTTCCTGGTAATTAGCACACCAAAAGCTGAAAAGCCAAGCGCAGTACGAAGTAACCAGAAGGAATTCTGGGAGTGGCTTGCCCCTCTTCAGGAAAAGGGCGTGGTTAAGCATATTTATACAAAGCTTGGTCGTGGTGCCGTCGTCATATTCGAGGTTGATTCTCATGAGGCACTGCACAAGCTGGTCAATCAATGGAATGAATGCGTCCCAGCCACGTTCGAAGTTGAGGCTTTGCTACCAGGAGATCACCAGAAGCGAATTGCGATGGCAGGCGCCAATCCGATGGCGCTTTGACCGTGCGCAAAGAAAGATCGGCAATTTAGAGTTGGTGTCAGAACGTAGCTGAATCTTCCCTCTTACGCAGGGGGTTATCGGCATCTGATTAACTGTGCGATCCAGGCGAGAGGCCGTCATGCATCTAACTTCAGAAAAACTCAAAGTCGTCGGTGATGCAGCTGCGGTATTTGATGACTTGTACAAGCGAGGCTTTACCGATGGTTTGCCCGTTATTCCTCCGACGGAAGACGCAGTTCGTCGAATGCTGGAAGCGGGCGGAATGGAACCATCGGAATTGATTGCAGTGCTGCCGCCGGAGGGCGGGCCAGCTACGGCAGAAAAAGTTGCAATTAATGCCGTCATGGCCGGTTGCCGCCCGGAATACTTCCCTGTCGTAGTGGCTGCTGTTCGCGCAGTGGCCGATCCAAAATTCAACTTACTGGGTATTCAGACAACTACAAATCCCGTCGGTCCAGTGTTGATCATAAATGGTCCCGTTCGAAAAGCTCTTGATGTCAATTGTGGAAGAGGATGTCTGGGTACCGGATGGCGTGCAAATGCGACGATTGGTCGTTCGCTGAGACTATGTCTGCTCAACATTGGTGGTTGTCCTCCTGGCGACGTGGACAAGGCTATTCACGGCATGCCTGGTAAGTTCACATTTTGCTTTGGGGAGGCGGAGGAGGATAGCCCTTGGGACCCTTTGCATGTCGAGAATGGATTCGCTCGTCAGCAGAGCACGGTGACCGCGGTGGCGGGGCAGGGAACTCAAAATATTTATGCGGCTTTTCACGATCCGGAGGCCATCATCACGATGGTGGCGGACGCGATGGCGGTTTATGGCAACAACGGTTATTTGCGGGCGCAAGGGAATCCGCTTGTCATCTTTACCCCTGGCCACGCAAAAATCTTTAATGACGCTGGCTGGAGCAAAAGCCGAATTAAGGCCGAACTGTTCGAACGAACAAAGATTCCAAGGGCAAGAATTCCCCGTGCCGTTCAACTTTCCAAACCAATATATCTGGATTTTGACGACAGTCAGTCATGTCTGCTGTGTCCGGATGAGGAGTCGATTTTGATTGTGGTTGCGGGAGGGCCTGAGCCATACCATGTCACATATGTGCCAAACTTTGGAACAACCTTATTCAGTATGGCAGAAATTCAATAGGAGTCACTTATGGAAGCCAAGGCTGGTGAAATTGAATACCTTAATCCAGTTAGTCCGAATAAAGACAAAAAGCTCTTCGTTCCCGCTATAGGAGATCTGGAGGGGAAAACGATTGGATTCCTCACCAATGGATGGACAAGCTTTAACATTATGGGGGAGCACATCGCGCAAGTTCTTAAGAGCAAATTCAATATTCGCGAGATGCGTATTTATGCGATCCCTACCTCTTGTGCGCCTGCGGAAGGGCTTTTGTCAAAAGTGGCGGAAGAATGCGATGCCGCAATTGTAGGAATGGCAAATTGAGGGTCTTGCACATCGTGGAGTGTCCACGATACAGCGCAACTTGTGAGACAAGGCAAGCCGGCAGTAGTGGTTGTTACCGAACAATTTGAAAAACTTTCCAAAATCATTATGAAATCGCAAAATGTGCCAGGGTCCATTGCAATAATGGTCAAGGGGAATCCTGAGTACATTTCACCTGAAGAGCTACAGTTGGCGTGCGAGCAGGTTGCTCAGGAGGTGATAGATCGGCTTACTCGGTCGCATACAGGATGAAGGGGGAAACATAGAGCTTGAGGGGCCAAGCGAATTCATCTGATATCGTGTGTTCCCCGCTGCTCAATAAATTCTAGCGTTGCTTTGGCGCAACGCTCAGCCCCCGTCACCGCAACGTGATATGAATCTCCTGGTAGCACAAGCAATCTTGAGTTTTCTATCTGCTCCTGCCAGGCTCGTGTCTCTTCTACCGAAGAAAGTCCACTCTGCTCCGTAGTAATGACGAGCGTCGGACATTTGATCCGCGGGATGTCTGCCCTGATGTCGGCGCAGGCGATGGTTGAAATCCAGCCGATCTGGGACGACACGGGCATACGCGCCATGAATGATGTCCACCATTCAGCCCCCTCTGCAGGAAAATTACTTCCGAGCCGCGCTTTCTGGCCACGCTGAGCCCAGTTATTTAGTCCCTCTCGCTCGAACTCCTCGGTCCAAGCTGGAACCCTGGCGGCCGCGTCTTTTCGAAAGGGTGGAGGTGCGCCAATGACTGTGAGTGTCAGTACGCGGTCGGCGCGGCGCGCAGCGAATGCTCTGGCAATGGTTCCGCCAAGCTTTGCCCCTACTACATGGAAGCGATTGATTCCGAGCATGTCCATCACCCCAATAAAATCATCGATGATGATATCCAGCGTCCACGGAAAATCACGTGGCATCGGGGTTGATTCGCCATGCCCCCGCGTGTCTGGACGGACTACGCGAAAACAGCGAGCAAGATGCGGTATCCAGCCATACCATGCGAGATGGCTTTCTGCATTGCCATGTATCAGAAGAACTGTTTCTGGCTGTCCCCAGGGATCGGTAAAGTCGTCGACCTCATAGTGAATGCAGGCCTTAGGTGAAGTATTGAAAATCGACATGGATGATAATTCACTCGGCTTTTATGCCGGCTTCCTTAATGACTTTGGCCCATTTGATAGTTTCATCTCTGATGAATGCATAAGTTTCTTCTGGAGTGCTCGACAGTGTATTCGCACCTTGATCGCTCATGAACTTCTTCATCTCGGTGCTATGCATCATGTCGACGACTTCCCGATTGAGGCGATTGACAATTTCCCTCGGTGTGCGCGCTGGGGCAAGCAAAGCGTTCCATGGCGACGCAGTCAATCCGGGAAGGCCTGACTCTTCCAGAGTGGCAACAGTTGGAAGCAGTTCGGAACGACGCGCGCCAGCCACCGCAATTGAATTTAGTCTGCCAGCAAGCAAGAACGGCCTGATAGTGGGCAGATTGACGAACGAAATGTGATTTTGCCCAGCGACAAGATCGATCATCGCCGGGCCGCCGCCATTGTAGGGGACGTTCACGATGTCAATTCCAGCTTGTCTTTTGAACATCTCAGTCAGTAAGTGTTGTATCGAGTTGGTTCCTGGCAGGGCGGCATTCAGTTTGCCGGGATTTCCCTTCGCGTATGCGATCAGCTCCTTTACCGTTTTTGCCTGCAAAGATGGATGGGCAGCAAGCACAATCGTGATATCAGCAAGAAGGGAAATCGGTATGAAATCCTCGAGTACGTTATATGGGGTTGTTGAATAGAGGCCCAGCCCTGCGGCAAGTGCGCCAGCGTTGCCGATGAGCAAAGTATAGCCATCAGGTGGGGCGTTCGCTGCCACTTTGGTTCCGATCAGTCCGCCTGCTCCGCCGCGATTTTCTATGATCGCCTGTTGCTTAAGTGCTTTCGATAGCCTCTCTCCAACTGCACGAGCGACTATGTCATTGGTACCGCCGGGTGGGAATGGAACGATAAGCTTTATTGGTTTCGATGCATAGTTGCTTTGCGCGAAAACAATGATGGGGAAAAATAAAAATATCAACAGCGCAGCGCGAAAGTTCTTCATATCTAGTTTTCCCAATTGGACTGAATGGCCAAATTGATTCTACTTGGCAACGCAAGTAGCTGTAGTTCTGCACCGGATGCCTACAATAAGAGATTATTCTGCTCAATTTTTGAATGGTGCCCCGCTTAGTTTGAACCCAGGCTTAATTCCATGTTTGTTAAACCAGCCCTGGTTCATTTCTAGCGTGAAGCGCACTGGCTTTGCCGAACAGTGCGTGCGTTCAGAAAATGGAGCCATGTCGGCTAAGTTAACGATCGTCCCATCGTCTGCAATAAATGCAATCGTAAGTGGAGTTGGCGTGTTTTTCATCCAGAAACACTGTGGCTGAGGCACTTCAAAAACGAAGAGCATGCCGTCGTTGGTGTTCAGGTCCCGCCGAAACATTAATCCTTTCTGGAGTTCCCCAGGCGTTGTGGCAACCTCGGCACGAATAAGATGCATACCCGCATTGAGCTGGATAGATTTTAAGTGCTGGGGGGCGTCCTGCGCACCAGCCGAAAAGGCGAGCATGGCAATGCACGTCACGGATAGTACTTTTAGCAATATATGCATGGTCTTTTGCGTTGGGTGCATCGACTTTGTAAGTTTTTGACAGTCTCGTAGCCCCTGGGAATACAGCTACATTGGGAATTTTAATGGGGAGTCGATAAAGTCGCTGGCTTGATTCGGGCTGTGAATGCGGTGCTAGCTCTTAACACTGTGACTTCGTCGCTTAGTATGTGTACGGCTTCGTTCAGCAAGATATCTTTGGCATTTTTTCGTGCATTTTCAACTGCGAGGTCATTCGCGAAATTACGTTCGTCTGCTTGAAGTCCGTCATCTCGCGTTGGACTGACGCTTCGTAGCGTGGATTCCGTTGCAAAAACCTTGTCATTGGCGCTCTGACTTCCAGTTCGTTGGTTTTCGCGCGCCGAAATTCGAACTTCCCGGGCATTGCGTTCCCTGATGCGCTCGGCTTCATTAAGTGATATTAGGTTTTTGTCGCGCAGAACTTTTAGTTCTTCGATATCTTCATGCAAAAACTGAAAATCCCGGTCATTTTTAATACGTACCCCATGCCGTGTCAGAAGGGTTGGCAGCAATACTTTCAAGTCCCCGACTATAGAATAGTCTGCAGCCTTGATCTGAGCCCATGGGAGTGCGTTGTCGAAACTCGATTCGCCAAAGTCTTCTGCATCGAAACCTGCGGGAAATAGAATATCCGGTGTCACGCCACGCAATTGGGTGGTTCCACCATTAATGCGGAAGAACTGAGCCACAGTCAGCTTCAGATTACCAAATTGCGGCTTCTCGCTTTCAGCAATCTGATCAAGACTGATCACAGTCTGCACTGTTCCTTTACCAAAACTCGGGTGGCCAATAATCAGTCCGCGGCCATAATCTTGAATGGCTGCGGCAAAAATCTCGGAGGCGGATGCGGAGCCGCGGTTAATCAAGACACCAAGTGGACCATCCCAAGCGACACCTGCGTCGGTATCGCTTTCCACCGTAATCGCGCCATTGGCGTCGCGCTGTTGCAGCACGGGGCCCTTATCGATAAACAAACCAGTCAGTTCAACCGCTTCCGTCAACGACCCACCCCCATTGTTGCGCAAATCAATCAGTACGCTGTCGACCTTTTCCTTTTTTAACTCCTCCAGCAGTCTTGTTACATCGCGGGTCGCGCTTTTAAAATCCTGATGGCCTTGTTGTCGAGCATTGAAATCCTCATAGAAAGAGGGAAGGGATATTACGCCGACATGACGAGTTGCATTCCCATCCTTCACGGTGAGGACGGATTTCTTGGCAGCTTGTTCTTCCAACCTTATTTTTTTTCGAACTAACGTAACCAATCTATGTTTTCCGTCAGGACTGGCGTCTGCAGGGAGCACTTCGAGAATGACACGCGAGTTCTCAGCACCGCGAATCAGAGCGACCGTTTCCTGAAGGCGCCAGCCCATGACATCGGTCATGATGCCGCCTTCACCCTGAGCGATGCTGATGATGCGGTCCCCGGGATTTAGTTGGCCAGAGAGGGCGGCCGGCCCCCCCGGCACCAGTTCACGAATCGTAGCGAAGTCATCTTTCTCCGCCAGTACCGCACCAATTCCGACCAGTGAGAGCCTCATTGATATGTCGAACTCCTCTGCCGCTTGCGCTCCCAGGTAGTTGGTATGGGGCTCAATGGACGTCGTGAAGGCGTTCATGAACGCTTCAAATGCGTCTTGACTCGTTAGCTGGCCGATGCGCTTCAGGGAATTTTCATAGCGCTTATCAAGGGTCAGATAGATGCTCTTGTCGTCCTTCCCGGCAAGTTTGAGTCGTAGCCAGTCATTTTTGACCCGTTTGTGCCACAGGTCACGCATTTCTGTTTCGAATTTCGGCCAAGGTTCCTTTTCTCGCCCGTATTGGTAGCTTTCGTTCTGCTGAAAATCAAATCCCTTTGAAAGTAAGGATCGGGCATACGCAAAACGATCTGCAGCACGACGCACATAAAGATTGAAAATGGCAAATGGAGCAGTAAGGTTCTCTGCAAGGATTGCGTCACCTAGCTTGTCTCGTGCACTAGCGATTTGGTCAATATCTGATTGAAGAAAGAAGACCTTTTCGCTATCAATTGACTTCAGGTATTTATCGAATATCTTTGCTGATAAAGCAGCATCGAATGGGATCGACTTGTAGTGAAAACGCGCCAGAACTTCCGCCGCCAGATGAGCAGCCTGAGACTGTTGCTGCACTGGTTCTACATTGCGAAGAAATGGTGTCTGTACATCGAATGAAGCTCCTTGCACTGCCGTCGCAAAAGCAAAGATTATCCACAAGAGCTTGAGTCTCATTCTTGTTCCATCACAAATGTCAAAATGCTCCTCCACTGGAGGTAGCGGTAATGCGTGCGTTCATCATCTACAACATGCCGGCACACACTACCCTCGCTAACCCGAACGAAATCTATGGTCTTTAAAATGTAGGAGTCGATGTGGGATCGTAAAGATCAAGATCAAAAAAAGTAGCCTCAAACATTGCTGCCTGAAGCCCTTTGACCTCTCGATCACCGAAAAATATGCTGATCGTCAAAAAGAGGCTACGCGCAATTAGGCAATTTAGGTGTGACATATTGTAATTAGCATTGATGTATAAAGTGGTTAGATGGCTGGCATGCCATAGAATCGAGGAATTTCTTAGGCGCTGATTACGTACATTTATTTTCAAACATTAATGGAGTGCAATACGTGTAACGTCCACCCTCGCGCGCTTGAATGTGGATTTTTAGTTTTCTATTATTGCTGTCCCGACCATGATTCGCTTATTCATAGGCGTATCCTGAGCTTTTAGGGGAGTCGAATGGAAACTCTATTCAAAAGCCCAAAGACCGGGCAGCTACTGGATGTTGGCGCTGCGCCACTCTACGCTGCTTTGTTTGGGCCATTTTATTTTGCAAAGCATAGGGTTTGGAAACATGCCGTGTGTGGTGCTTTATTATCCGTGGTCACGGGCGGCATTTCCTGGCTTGTATATCCACTCTATTCAGAAAGAATTATGCGGGACGTTCTGATAAGAGAAAATTGGATAGCAATGCCGTCTGCTGAGGTCGATCGCTCGCCTCAGAAGGTCCTATTGTTCTTGATGACGCTGGCATGGTCTTTCGCATTTTGCGTGGTGGTGACTCTGATAATTAAGCCCGATTACTGAACACCGATAAGGTGACATATCACGTTCTTAGTGAAATGCCAGGGGGATTTTGTAAGCTCACGTGCAAGGCGATAGGGAGCAGGGGAGCACAGTTGCTTGACCCTTCACTATCCAATAGGAAGTTCCACAACATTTCTCTTAGAGCGATTATGGCGGCGAGGCTACTCTCTAGCCTCCACAAGTTCTGAAGGCGAGGTTCAGATGTGGTGCACTAATCCGGTAGCGCGATATTGTGTTCAGTGCTGAATTGATAGTCACGAAATACATGTTCAGCTGTCAGAAGTTGGTAGCTCCCGTCTGAGAGTCGATGGCTCGTATCTTTCAATCGATAGGTGTTTTGGCCACAAGTCCAACAAGTAAAGTTACGCATATGGGTACAGAGGCAGGTCTTATCTGGCACTGATACCTTTTTTGCATCTGGATGGGCTGCTACTTCCCGGTTATAGGAGGTGATGTAGGCGCAATTGCCAGAGCCGTCTAGCAAGTATCCATAAGCCTCACAGTTAGGACGATTGCCCGCGCCTATCGCGGGGCTGCCCTTAAGCATGCGCATCGGGTAGCCGGTGGGAGAAATCAGGTTGACCTCAATGTCATTTTTGGCTGCACTGAAGTACTCCTGCTTCAGGTTATCCGGCAAACCGCACTCTCTCGTCACTGTAAAACGCGTCGCTACCTGCACGGCTGCACAACCACTCTCAAGGTAGGTCACAGCATCACTTCCAGTAAAAATACCGCCCGCAGCGATAATAGGAATATTCAACTGCTCGGCTACCAGATAGCGGTGGATTTCGGTCGTGATGGTGATTAGGTCGTAGTCTGCCCAATCCATGCCGAAGCCCAAATGGCCACCCGCGAGGGGCCCCTCCACCACGACGAAATCGGGAAGTCGCCCGAGCCGGGCAGTTTTGCGAAGGAAAAGTTGAAATGCCCGTAGCGACGATACGATGATGCCAAGCTTGGCATCGCGAAAGCGTGGATGATCCTCCATAAGCGCGAATGAATTCAGATGCAGGCCAGCAGAAAGAGTGATGCCGTCGATTCCGGCATCCAATGCTGATCGCAGACGCACACGTAGCGTTTCACGTGGCCCGTTCATCGTGAGCTTTTCCATGCAATTGATAAAAATCAGGCCATCACCACGCTTGGCCTCCATGGTCTTTCCGATGTGGTTGTGCGTCGCCTCCGCCAGCTGGCCGAGGTCGAAAATCACTGCTGACTTGTCGGAGTTTGCGGCGTTGTATTTATAGAGTTTTGCCTTATTGCTGACGAACCGGGTATGAAATCTGCGATCAGAAACTGTCTGTACCATTGCATCCGAAATATGCCCGATACCGCCTAGGCGCGCGCCTTCGAGTGCCAATCCTGCAGTCGAGATATCCACCCCCATACCGCCAATTACAATTGGCACTAATTCGTGGTTACCCAAATGCAACCGAAAATCTTCTAATCGTCTCATTAGCTTAGCTTTATGTTATCGGATTGATATAGAAATCAATCCGCATTGCAGGTACTTCCCGCTTACGTATACACCGTGTTTATGCAACGTTCGGACCTTATCGAATATACATATGCAGATTATCTGTATCTTCTTTTGAGGGTTTCCGATATCTGTCGCAGTAACGGGGAGCTTAGATTGGATTATACCGGACGCAGTCGGACTATCAATTTAATAAAAACAATGACTTGCGGTTTTATGATGGGTGACAGTGGACATCACTGGACGACTCATCTCTTATGACTCTGAATCCGCAGGTCGTAGGTTCAACTGCTACTCCCGCTACCAACGATCGATCATGTGGTCCGCCGACCGGCGGACCACTTCGACTTCTGGTCTGTGGTAGTAGACTGGGTACTATCCGTGCATCACGAATTTTGTTGGTTTTTAAAGTGTAATTACGCGAGATTGAATTTCAACTCGTACCCAGCATGCCCATCTTGACTAAGTGTCTGCACTAGAAAAGGCATAATTCCGGCCAGCATCGCCGGTAGCGTCCACGGAGGGTTCAGTATGAACATTCCACTTCCGCTTAATCCGTGACCATTCTCCGGGGCTTCCTTTACTGTCAGAGTGACATGCAACCAGTCACTTCCAGCAACCTGTTTTAGTCTGTCTGCAAATTGATGAGATTCTCGGCGTTGTACCATTGGGTACCACACAGCGTAGACGCCTGTGGCAAATCGTCTGAGTCCTTCGCGTAGCGCAATGATAACGCGTTGATAGTCCGCCTTGTCCTCATAAGAAGGGTCTATAAGAACTATCCCGCGCCGGGAAGGGGGGGGCAAAAGAGTCTGCAAGCCAGTAAATCCATCTCCAGACTGAGCTATGACTTGTGGGGCGTCTCCTTGGAAATGACGCAAAAGGAGATTGCATTCGGTGCTATGCAATTCAAACATCCGTAGTCGATCCTGCTTGCGTAGCATTTGCCGGGCAATTTGTGGCGAACCGGGATATGCAAGGAGCGCATTGGTGGAATTGACCGCCCTTACTTGATTCAGGTAATCGCTGACAGGAACGGGAACATCCTGACGTTCCCATAATCTGCTGATCCCGCTTTCAAACTCACAATTCTTTCTTGCATATGTTCCATCCAAAGCGTAAATAGCCGCACCGGCGTGGGTGTCTATGCACCAGAACTGCTTTTGTTTTTTGACAAAGTAGTTCAAAAGGTGGATGAGAACGATGTGCTTGAGAACATCCGCGTGATTGCCTGCATGAAAGGCGTGTCGATAACTGAGCATGGCTTTTAGATTATTGTCTTGTACACATGCTGCAGGAGGTGTTCATGGATTCAGGCATTTTGAGATAACGTCACTTTAAGAAAAGGGGTAAGATCAAAAAATCGTAGAAGAATCAGGTGCATTTAAGCTATTTATTATACTTTTGCGACGGGATAGTCTGCATTGCTAAAGGTAGGCTAGACACTAGCATGTTCCATGGAATCCATATGGCAATTCCACATATTCGAGTTGTACCGGCATTGAGAAATACGGTCATGATCATTGACGATCAGGCGACAGGGCGCGCGATCCTGGAGCAAATTGTCCGCAATATGGACAATAATATTGTCGTTGAGTCATTCGAGCGCCCTATTGACGCCGTCGTGTGGTCTGCGACGCACGTTGCCGATCTTGTACTGGTTGATTTTCAGATGCCTGAATTGGACGGTATCGAGCTTGCCAAGAGATTGAGAGGACTCCCAGGTTACGAGCATGTTCCCATTGTAATGGTGACGGTGAATGATGATCGCAAGATTCGATATAGGGCACTCGATGCCGGGATCACTGATTTTCTGAATAAGCCTATCGACACGCGAGAGTGCATGGCGCGATGCCGGAATCTCATAACGCTACGTCGGCAGCAGATTATGCTGGAAGATCGCAAAAGAATGCTGGAGGGTATGGTGCAGGATGCCACCAGGGAGATCCGTGAAAGGGAGCGTGAAACCCTGATCCGCCTAGCGAGAGCAGGCGAGTTTCGAGATGAAGAGACAGGTAATCATGTTATACGCATGGCCCGATACTCTTCAATGATTGCTCGGGCAATCGGCATGGATACGGATTACATTGAGACCGTTGAACGCGCTGCGCCGCTTCATGACATAGGCAAGATCGGCATTCCTGACAATATTCTGCGCAAACCAGCAAGCCTGGATGTTGAGGAGTCCAGGATGATGCGAAGGCATGCTGTCATGGGCTATGAAATTCTCAAGGACAGCCCTTCAAAGTATTTGCGCATGGGGGCACTGATAGCGCTCGGCCACCACGAAAAAGTTGATGGTACCGGTTATCCGAGCGGACTGGTTGGGGATCATATTCCGCTGCCCGCGCGTATTGTGGCGGTTGCCGATGTCTATGATGCATTGACCTCGGTCCGGCCTTACAAGGAGGCATGGACTCATGATCGAGCGTTTTCCTTTTTGGCTGAACACAGGGACTCCCATCTGGATGCTGCGCTTGTGAATGCCTTTTTGCGTATGCCGGAAGATGTGATTCGTATTCAGCACGAGCTTCGTGACACTGAAAATGCCAACCCGGTTCCGCGGCTGAGTTTGTGATCGGACTCCTGAAAAATGTCGTGCTCGCGGCGGGGGCGCGATTACAAGATCGGTCTGATACCGAGCACGAGCAGGCGCTTGTGCGCCTGGTCATTGGTACGGTGCTTTTTGTCTACCTGATTCCGAAGGCACTGACAGAGACCGGGGGACTGGAAGCGGTCAATCACCAGTTTCTCGCGGTGATGGTTTCGTTCATTGTCATCTCGCTTGGCATTTTCGCATCGATACTGGCCGACCAGAATTCATCGCGGATGCGACGTCTTCTCGGGGCAATTATTGATTCCGGCGCGGTTACCTATTTCATGTGCGAAACAGATGCCTACGGAATCACTTTGTTTCTCGTTTATGTCTGGGTAACGCTGGGTAACGGTTTTCGATACGGTCCGTTCTACCTGATGTTTTCTCTGGCGATGAATATCATCGGGTTTGGCATCGTCCTGTGGTTGAGTCCCTTCTGGAATAATTATTTCGGTGCGGGAGTTGGGATGATGGTCGGCATGATAGCGCTGAGCCTTTACGTGCTATCCCTTGTAAAGCGCATGTTCGATGCCCTTAATCGTGCTGAAGCGGCCAATCAAGCCAAGCGTCGCTTTATTTCAGTGGTAAGTCATGAAATGCGCACTCCACTTAATGCCATTGTTGGCATGTCGGATCTGTTGCGCGAGTCAAGTCTTAATCCGGAACAAGCTGACATGCTTCAGACCATGAGTGCGTCATCCAGGATTCTGCTTGGCCTGGTTGAGGATGTTCTTGATTTTTCCAAGATTGAATCAGGAAAGCTCAATGTCGAGCTTGTCGAGTTCGATTTGCATGCCCTGATTAATAGCACTTGTCGCATCCTGCAGCCGCAGGCAGAGTCCAAGGGGCTTGATTTATTGCCCTCCATCATGCCCGAGGTGCCACCGGCATTGCGAGGTGATCCCCATCATCTGAGGCAGGTGCTGATCAATCTGGTCGGAAATGCAGTCAAGTTTACAGAGCGCGGTGGCGTGACTGTGCATGTTTCACTTCTTTCAGAAACCGAAAATGCCATACGTATCAAATTTTCAGTGCGCGATACCGGCATTGGAATATCGCCCGACGCACAGAGCCGGATATTCGACAGTTTTGTACAGGCTGATCAGTCGACGACCCGGCGCTTTGGCGGGACCGGGCTTGGAACCACGATCGCAAAGCAGCTCGTAGAACTAATGGGCGGCAGGATGGGGTTGGAAAGTGCTGTTGGATTGGGAAGTACTTTTTGGTTTGAGATCGAGCTGCAAAAACAGCCAGCTTCTGATCAGGTCGTCAGCAGTGAACTGACAGGGTCGAGAGTCCTGCTCATAGGTTTTCCAGCCCTTGAGCGTGAGGCTGTGGTCAGAATGTTGCATGGCTGGGGTGGCGCTGCAGTCATTGTTGAGACAGCAGAGGATGCAGTCAGAAGAATTGTGACAGACAGTGGATTTGCCAAGGGATTTCACAGTGTACTTCTGTGTGCAGAAGATACTGCAGCTTCAGTCAATGCGATGACGGTGCTCAGACGCAAGGTTGAAATGCCGGCAGTGCTGTGTGTTACAGAAGATTTTGTCGGTGATGCCTTGCATGCCTTCGAGGGCCTTGGAAAGGGATTTTCCGCAACCCTCAAAATGCCGATACAGAAGCGTCTATTGTTCAACGTACTGCATTCTGTCACCGCGAGCGAAGAAGATGTTGTGTCCTCCAGCGTTGTGCATTTGCGTGACTATTTTAAGCAGTCTCAACAGTCCCCAAAAAATCATTTTCGTATTATCGTCGCAGACGACAGCGCGACCAATCGCCAAGTCATAGGAAAAATTCTGGAGCGTGGTGGGCATTCCGTGACACTGGTGGAGGATGGGGAAGATGTGCTTGATGCGTTGGAGGCTGCTGAATTTGACCTGGTTATACTGGATCGCAACATGCCCGGCATGGGGGGCGTGGAAACCTTGCGAGCATTGCGCATGATGACCTTGGGTTGTGACAAACTGCCAGTCATTATTCTTTCGGCTGATGTCACGTCGGAAACCCGTGAGGAGTGTCTGGAGGCAGGCGCTGATGCGTTCCTGCACAAACCGATCGAGGCGATTCGGCTTCTCGATTCCGTGGTCGAACTTAGTGGCGGTATTGCAGTCAAGAAGCCCCATGGATATGCGACGGTTGAAGCGGCAAAACCGACTGTGTCTGCTGCATCTGCTGTCAACCTGGAAACCTTGCAGTTATTGGAGGGATTGGGTTCAGAATCAGGATTTCTGGAGCGACTGGTCAAGGTTTTTGTCAGTGACAATTTGGTATTACTTGAGGGCATGCAGCGCAATGTCGTTGGCAGGGATTTTGTAGAATTTCGACGACTGTTGCACGCCATGAAAGGATCCGCCGCAAGTATCGGCGCCGAGAGCCTGGCGCAGATTTGCAGTGTCATTAATTTACGTTCCGATGCCGAGTTGGGGCTACAAGCCAAGCAATTGGTTGGATCAATACGCCAGGAGTTTGATACGGCCCGAGCAGAACTCGACCGCTATATCGAAGGGAAGAGCCGCACTACAGGATAGTACGCAATTGCAAGCCTATTACGTACGCATCCTGCAGTGATAGCTCCGCCATAGCTGTCAAGCCTCCAAAGTGTGGAGCAATTCCTATACATCTCGCACGACATGTCGTGAACGTGTGTTCACGACAGGGCACACTGTCGTGTTTTTTGCTTAGATATCGAATTTCCCCTTAAAGGGGGATTGCTTTTGTTCAGGCAATCCTGTTTTTTGCAATCTTAAGTTAGTTGACTGCGACAAGCGAAACTCGGGGCTCTGCAGTGCGTGCATCCATGCGCCGCATCTGTGAACGCACGATTCGATTCATCATCTTGATATCGCGCTCGTCCAGACGCAATGCGGCATCTACCCATATATCGACAATGCGATCCAGTTCGGTGCGTTCTATTGGACTCACGTGATCGCGTGCCTGGATGACTGCCTGGAATCCATTGCGATGCTTCTGGTTTTTGTTAATCCATTGTTGAACTGCTGCTTTTCCCTCTCCGTCTTTGGCAAGTACATCGATAACTCCCATTTCGTGAAGCTTCGCCGCTGAGAGAATGCGTCCACTGGTTATCAGATTTTCTGCAGCACGCAGCCCTATGCGTCGGGTCAGAAGGCTAAGCGCACCCATACCGGGGAATAGATTAAACAGGATTTCCGGCAGGCCAAGCTGGGCACTTTCCTCTGCCACGAGAATGTCTGATGACAAAGCTGTCTCAAATCCTCCGCCAAGAGCATCACCTTGAATCAGTGAAATGGTGGTGAGATTGGGGCAGCGATAGTTGCGGATGCGTGGATAAATGTTGTCGATGCAGAGTTTCGCGTAATGGGCCAGTGCCTCACGTTCGCCTGATTTGATCAGAAGCGAGAAGAGCGCGAGATCCCCTCCGAGGTTAAATACTCCGGGCGTTCTTGAGCCGACTACGTAATAGTGAGCCTTGTGCAGGCTTCCGTTGTGGGGGACAGCACCCTTATAGGCTTCCAGCATACTGTCATGGGCGCGTATGTCGTTCAGCAGGCCCAGGCTGAAGCATGGATTGCCTGCACAATTGAACCAGGCCCAGATGGTTCCGGTTTCCGGATCAAATTCAACATCGAATTGTGGCTGGCGGGGTCCATAGGGGGACTTTTGCGGAAACTCCAGGTTGACGATTTCGGACAGATTCATGGCATGACTCCCTAGCATGGTTGATGAATTATTTCCAGATTAGTGATCCAACTTGTCGATTTAATTGGGTCAATTTGACGACTTCTGTGCTCTGCGGCAGCTCAGAATGGCTCTGTGCACTCGCAGGTCATTGTTATTAGACGCTGCTTTTTTTTGCGATGCAATGCCACTGGCATAGAGTGGTGTCAAAAAACCACAGGAAAATCAGGGAGTGCCGGGTGTGCTCAATCTTTTGATTTGAGGTGGTTAGCCTCATTTTCGTGAGATAGGGGCATGCTGAGTGGGGGCCGGATTAGTGGAAGTCCCTGGAACTCGTTAGCAGCCTTCCAAGCAGATGGCTGTGATCACGCAGCCGCTGGGCAATCAGATGCGTGACCCGGCCTTCTCGTTCCAGTTGATCCTCGATACCCATTAGTCGCGAGCCCAACAATTCACGGTGCTGTTCTTCTGCCAGACGGGACCAGATAATAATGTTCAAGCATTCAGTTTCGTCTTCTATTGTGACGAATGCCGTACCTGAGGCAGTTCCCGGCCGATGACAATGCTTGCTGCACGAACAATTTGTTTTGCGGGAAGCTGATTGATTCCCTCCGTGGTGCTAAAGCCTAATCGAATCAGTTTCGTGTGCAATAGGGAGAGTGGGTGCCGACCTAGCCTGAGTCCCAAGCCTGAATAGATCAGGAATTGGAAAATTCAGTACAGAATTCCAACGACTATGATTCGCTCATCCATTGCCCGACGCGGGATGGATGAGAATGTCCTTATCCCGCAGGGCAATATTTGATCGAAAAAAAAGGGGCCGGCGGCCCCTTTTAGCTGAATAGTCTGCGCGCTTAACCCTGTTGATCAGGACTCTTTGTGGCAGTTTCAACCATTTGCATCGGCACGCTTGGTGGTGGCGGACGCCGTTCTCGTTTGGCTGGTTTAAACTCCGGCTCGGAGGGAGTCTCGACTTTGATATCCGATCGGGTCTGAACCAGGACCAGGCCGCTTTCCTTGAGCGTTTCCTCAATTTTCGCTGGCTCCACTAAAACCGTTGTTTTGGGGGCCGGTGTGTGAGCCACAGGCGCTGGAGCAGGGTTTTCAGGAGTGGCCACGGGAGGCGTGACCACGGGCGTTGCGACTTGAATCTCAGCCTGCGGCGGTTCAGCTTGAGTTGGCAACGCTGCCGGGGCAATATTGGCTGTGGCAACGTGAGTAGTTGCTACAGCCGATTCAATCGCTATGACTGGCGTTGACGTTGCTGCCGCCATGGGAGCCGCTGTAGCGGCGTTAATTGCGACAGAGTCACTGATAGGCAGAGGGGCAGCAGTTTGCTCTCCATCTGGCCGATGTTCCCTGCGCGGGCCATTCTGGCCCTCGCGTGGCTCGCGTCCTTCGCGATCGCGGCCGCCCCGACGACGACGACGCTTTTCGCCTCCCTCACCTTGCCCTTCCGCGCGGGGTTCGGTACGTAACTGTTCCCCGGAAACGCCAGGGAGTGTGTTTTGGGTTAATGGTTCTACAACAGCTTCAGCAACACGCGGTTCAAGACGGATATCGCGTGGTTCCCTTGGCTCGCGGGGCGGGCGCTCCGGACGGCCTTGCTGCTCCGGACGTGGGCCGCGATCTGGGCGTTCGGTGCGGGGAGGGCGCTCCGGACGTGGTGGTCGGTCGCCACGTGGCTCGCTGCGCTGCCCATCGCGCGGAGGACGTCCATCCTGTCCATTTCGCCGATTGCGATCACGTCCACCGCGCTCCGGACGATCCCCACGTCCTTCGCGAGCCGGTGCACGTGGCTGAGGCGTGATGACTGCGGGCTCCTCGTTGGAAGCCGGCTTCGTGGCTGCATCTCCCTTGAACCAGCCGAGTATCCGGCCGATGATGCCGGGACTGGTGCTATGGGTTGAGGCTGCAACTGGTTGCGGGCGGGCGTCGTCTGCAACCGGGGCGGCGACTGGCGTGCGCGCTGGCATGGGAGCTGACTGACCCGGTGTAAAGTTGTGAACAGCTGCCTGGGCACGAACCGGTTTGGCCTCGGTTGCTGCTGCAGGTGTATTTTCTTTTTCCTCAGGAACAGATACCAGTTCATAAGAAGCAGGAAGCGCTCCTTCCTGATTGAGATCATCGTGGCGCAGGCGTTCAACTTTGTAGTGCGGCGTCTCGAGATGGATATTGGGGATCAACACCACATTGACCTTAAGACGCGCTTCGATAGCATGGATGTCCGCACGTTTTTCGTTCAACAGGAAGGTGGCTACGTCCACCGGTACCTGGGCATGTACCGCTGCACTGTTTTCCTTCATGGCCTCTTCCTGGATGATCCTCAGGATATGCAGGGCGGTCGATTCTGCGCCACGGATATGTCCTGTGCCATTGCAGCGCGGGCAGGTGATATTGCTGCCTTCACCAAGACTGGGACGCAGTCGCTGGCGCGATAGTTCCATCAGGCCGAACCGCGAAATCTTGCCCATTTGGACACGGGCGCGGTCATAGTGCAATGCATCGCGCAGGCGATTTTCCACCTCGCGCTGGTTGCGCTGGATTTCCATGTCGATGAAGTCGATGACAATCAAGCCGCCGAGGTCGCGCAGGCGTAACTGCCGCGCTATTTCATCCGCCGCTTCCAGATTAGTGCGGAAAGCGGTTTCTTCTATGTCGTGGCCTCGTGTGGATCGCGCTGAGTTGACGTCGACTGAAACGAGCGCTTCCGTATGGTCAATAACAATAGCTCCGCCGGAGGGCAGCGTGACCTGACGTGAGTAAGCCGTCTCGATCTGATGCTCGATCTGGAAACGGGAAAACAAAGGGACATCGTCGTTATAGCGCTTCACCCGATTGGCGTTATCCGGCATAACGTGGGCCATGAACACCTGCGCCTGTTCAAATATGGCGTCGGTATCGATCAGGATTTCGCCGATTTCCGGGTGGAAGTAATCGCGTATGGCTCGGATGACGAGACTGCCTTCCTGGTAAATCAGGAAAGCACCTGTCTGTGAAATTGCCGCGGCTTCGATGGCACTCCAGAGTTGTAGAAGATAGTTCAGATCCCATTGCAACTCTTCATATGAGCGGCTGATGCCAGCGGTACGACCAATGATGCTCATCCCTGCGGGTACGGGTAGCTTGTCCATGAGATCGCGCAGTTCGTTGCGATCTTCACCTTCAACCCGGCGCGATACTCCGCCGCCTCTGGGATTGTTGGGCATTAGTACAAGGTAGCGTCCTGCCAGACTGATGAACGTAGTCAGGGCTGCGCCCTTGTTGCCCCGCTCGTCCTTTTCAACCTGGACGATCAGTTCCTGGCCTTCGTGCAGCGCATCCTGTATGCGTGCTTTACCGACATCGACACCGGCCTTGAAAAATGCACGGGCCACTTCCTTGAACGGAAGAAAGCCGTGGCGCTCGTTGCCATAATCGACGAAAGCTGCTTCGAGACTGGGCTCGATGCGGGTTATGACGCCTTTATATATATTGCTCTTGCGTTGTTCCTTGGCGGCCGATTCAATGTCGAGGTCAATCAGTTTCTGTCCATCGACAATGGCGACGCGGAGTTCCTCAGCCTGCGTCGCATTAAATAACATGCGCTTCATTGTTTTGTTCTCCCGCGCGCGCGGGGACGAACCAAGAGCCTTTGTCGTCAGGCTGCGATCACATCATCGTATTCATATGCTATATGGCAATAGTTAACGGGATGGATTGGTTTATCTGTATCGGTTTGCGGGCTGCCTTGCCGACGTCCTGAACAATGACGTATGACGAGCAATTTGCTGGCTGCCATAAATTTACCGATGCCTTTGGCGCGCTGTTTAAAGTACTATCAATGGTCTAGATGACCAGCCAGTTTTCCTCCTCGGGTCCTCACGCACGCAAACAGGCTTTATGCCGGCTTAGCGCCACGTTTCGGCCAGGGGACAGAGTCACCGGCGGTGCTCTTGGGCATATTGCTGCTAAGGTGCCAAGGCGGCAAAACCGGCTGTCCCGCAACGAGGACGGTAATGAGAATATAAGGTAAATGAAGGATTTACACAATGCCCCAGCTGTAGAGACCGCGCTAATTGGTGCCGAACAGGCTGATCAGCGGGTCGACAATTTCCTGCTCCGAGTCTGTAAGGGGGTGCCGCGCAGCCATATTTACCGGATTCTTCGAAGTGGAGAAGTTCGTGTCAACAGCAAGCGTGTGGACGCCACTTATCGCCTTAAGGAGGGCGATCGAGTCAGGATTCCGCCTGTGCGTATCGCCATACGCACAAAAACGAACGCTCGACCCGTTGAATTCCCCATTGTGTACGAAGACGATATATTGCTGATAATAGATAAACCGAGCGGGGTTGCGGTTCACGGGGGAAGCGGGGTCAGTTTCGGCGTCATTGAGAGTCTTCGGGCTTCACGACCTGCAGCGAAGTTTCTTGAACTGGTGCATCGCATCGATCGGGAAACTTCCGGGTTGCTGGTGCTGGCGAAAAAACGCTCGGCCCTGACCGCCTTGCATGCTGATTTGCGGGAGGGGCGCATGTTCAAGCGTTACTTGGCACTTGCGCAGGGAGAATGGACCGAGAAGCAAAGCAGCGTCACTTTGCCTCTGCGCAAATACGTCAGCAAGGCTGGTGAGCGCAGGGTAACCGTCGACCGAACTGAGGGGATGGATTCACGCACCGATTTCAGGCTGGAAAGGTCATTTTCCGGCTATACCTTGCTGTCTGCGGAACTGCATACTGGCCGTACACACCAAATTCGTGTGCATCTTTCGCACTTGGGATTTCCTATCGCAGGGGACGACAAATATGGGAATTTTGAGCTTAACCGGGTACTTGCCAAACGGGGTCTGCAGCGTATGTTTCTGCACGCGACCGAACTCAGGCTGCGTCATCCGGTCAGCGGACAAGAATTGCGCGTGGAGGCACCTTTGCCTGCTCAGCTATCTGCCTTTGTGTGCTCGCTAGAGGCGGGGAGTCAGTCTGTACCGCAGGCGCCCTATGGCAATCGGGGCAAGGTATGAACAATGTTTTCGCTCGTCGCATTGTAAGTCGAGGAAAACATGCCTAAACGCTTCGAATTACTGGTATTCGACTGGGACGGCACGCTGATGGACTCGACGGCTGCCATCGCCGGCTGTATTCAAGCCGCCGCACGTGATTTGGGGCTGCCGGTACCTGATCATGCCACAGCAAGTTTTGTCATTGGCCTCGGATTGCAGGATGCGTTGGCACATGCTGTGCCACAACTTTCGGAAGCGGATTACCCGAAGATGATTGACCGGTATCGCTATCATTTTCTCGCACGTGATGTCGAAGTGCCGTTATTTGTCGGTACTGTAGCAATGTTGGCTGAGTTGTCCCGGCGAAACCATATTCTTGCGGTGGCGACAGGGAAGAGCACCAAAGGTCTAGAACGAGCGTTGCAGGTCACTGGTTTAGCACAATATTTCTCCGCGACACGCTGCGCTGATCAATGCTCGCCCAAGCCTGCGCCGGACATGCTGAATGAATTAATGGAAGAATTCGCGGTTACCGCCGAAACGACACTGATGATTGGTGACACCTCCCACGATATGCAAATGGCAGCCAATGCCGGCGTGAGTGCAGTCGCCGTCAGTTATGGCGCACATTCAAGGGAGTCTTTAATGCAATGCAAGCCGATCGTTTGTATTGACAGTACAACGGAGCTGACGGAATGGCTGAAACGGAACGCGTGATCTGTTCCAGTGCTGAGTTGATCGATTCAGGAGCTGGCATTCGTTTTGAGGTCGACTACCTTGGGGAAAAGTCGCCTGCGTTTGCTGTGCGCTACGAAGGCATGGTGCGCGCATTTCTGAATCGCTGTCCGCACGCACCGGCTGAGTTGGACTGGATCCCCGGACAGTTTTTTGATACCGAAGGTCTGCTTTTGGTATGCTCGAATCACGGGGCATCATTTCTTCCGGATTCGGGGATATGTGTTGGCGGTCCCTGCACGGGCAGGGGCCTGACCGCGCTTGCGGTGGAGGAGCGCGAGGGTAGTGTAATTGCAAAGGATCTAAGGCATGGCTGATGAAGGTGGCAATTGGGAGCGGCAGGTTGTTGAAAAGCTGGCCTTTGAAGCAATCAAGGAACAGCGACGGGGCCGGCGCTGGGGTATCTTTTTCAAGTTGCTTACCTTTGCCTACGTAGCATTCCTGATTGTGCTCGCCATGGATTTGCGTGGTGATACTGACGCTATGCTGGGCAAACATACCGCGCTGGTTGACCTGACTGGTGTGATCGAGGCAAAAGGCGAGGCTAGCGCCGACCGGATTGCGGCTGCGTTACAGAACGCCTTCAAGGACAAGAATACGGTTGGTGTAATTTTACGGGTGAATTCGCCGGGCGGCAGTCCGGTGCAGGCAGGCATTATCTATGACGAAATCCGTCGGTTGCGTGCGCTTTATCCGAATATCCCCATTTACGCTGTTGTTGAGGATATTTGCGCATCGGGGGGGTATTACATCGCGGCCGCCACGGATCGCATCTATGTCGACAAGGCCAGTATTGTCGGGTCGATTGGAGTCATCATGAATGGATGGGGGTTTACCGGCATCATGAACAAACTTGGTGTTGAACGGCGCACTATCACATCAGGAGAGAACAAGGCTTTTCTCGATCCATTTGCACCAGCCGACGATAAGCAGAAGCAATTTGCACAGGCCATGCTTGGGGAAATCCATCAACAATTTATCGATGTGGTCAGAAAGGGCCGCGGAAAGCGGTTGAAGGAAGTGCCTGAACTGTTTTCGGGCCTGATGTGGACCGGAGTAAAGAGCGTGGAACTGGGGCTCACAGATGCACTGGGAAGCGTTGAGTTTGTGGCGCGTGAAGTCATTAAGGCGGAAGCCATCGTTGACTATTCGCAAAAGGAGAACATTGCCGAGCGTTTCGCCAAGCGACTGGGCGCAGGTGCAGCCTCAGCCTTTTCGGGGGGCGCAGTACGTGATGGTTTCGCCGTGCGTTGAAAAAGTCTGGCTCAGGCAGCCAAAAACAGAAATACCGTGGGGCGGTTCTTCAACGAGGGGGGCGGGGTCTTCTGCCAATTGCGGACATCTTTTGTTGCAATAGTTTCAGTTTGCAAGGTCAGTTCACTGGCGACGCACAAATAGGTGGTCGCACGCAGCGATCGCAGGATCATTGCCAGCATGCGATCATTACGATACGGTGTTTCGATAAAAATCTGCGTTTGCTGGTACTGGCGTGATTCGTTTTCGAGCGATCGCAGTTTTTCAGTCAAAATAGATTCATCCACGGGAAGATAGCCGTGAAAGGCAAATCTCTGGCCATTCAGGCCGGAGGATATTAGCGCCAGAATGATTGACGAGGGCCCTACCAGGGGAACAACGCGAATCCCCCTTTCATGCGCCATGCGTATAAGCGGTGCACCTGGATCGGCGATGGCAGGGCATCCTGCATCAGAGACTAAGCCACCATCCTCTGTTTTAAGTGGAGCAAGCAAATCCTCAAGCGCTGAGGCCGGCGTGTGCTCATCCAGGCGCGCTATCCGAATATCCTGTAAAGGGGTCGTGAGTCCTGCGTTTTTTAGCAGTTGGCGGGCGACTTTGGGATTCTCGGCAACCAGATAGCGCAGGGATCGCAACTTCGCCAGCACCGGTTCCGGAATAACTTGATTTGCGTCATTACTGCCAAGCGTATTGGGTAATAGATAAAGAATTCCAAGCTGTCCATGGACGTTCTTTGAAAGCCCGTTAGAGGACACTGAACCCATGCTCCTGCAAAAGATCAATCAGCGCAATCAGCGGTAGTCCGATCAGCGCGTTGGGATCCTCACCGTTCATGCGCGCAATGAGGGCAATTCCGAGTGCCTCTGCTTTAGCGCTTGCAGCGCAGTCGTACGGTTTTTCCCGACTCAGGTAGCGTTCAATGGTGGCGTTATTCAGATGACGGAACGTCACTTCAAAGGGCACAAGGCGAACGAGGGACTTCCCGGTTTCACTGTGATAAACGCAAACTGCAGTAAGGAACTGGGCAGTATTGCCAGACAATTGCTGAAGCTGTCGCAGGGCGTTGACATGATTTCCAGGTTTGTTGAGGATCTGGCTGCCAAGTATGGCGACCTGATCTGAGCCAATAATCAAGGAGTTAGGATGAGTTTTCGCCACTGCCGAGGCTTTGGCACAGGCCAGACGTGTGGCAAGTTCGTGTGGCCTTTCTCCGGGCAGCGGGGTTTCGACAACGCGGGGATCTGCCACTTTGAATTCCAGGCCAAGGCGCTCCAGCAGGCTTTTGCGGTATGGCGATGTCGACGCCAGAACTAATGGTAGGTTTGAGTCAGCAATCATTAAAAGGACGGGCTCCTGAAATAGATTTATTACCAATCAAACCACGGGGTGGGAAATGAAGGTAACGCTCTGAACAACTTGAACATTATTTTGACAGTAGTTAGTCGTTCATAATATCATGTTGGGTTTATGTGTCAGCCCTGCTGGGTCGAGGAATGGCTCTCATGGTTATAGATGGCCTGCAATTTGCACGCAAATCGGGTGAGTTGGTTGGGCGCATTGATGGGGCGCAGTTAACGCGTCTGGCAGAGATACCATGCCAGACGAAAGAAGTGCTATTTCGGGTCGTGGGTGGCGCTAACGCGGCAGGAAAACCTTCCCTGACCGTCAAGCTTATCGGGGATATGAAGTTGGTCTGTCAGCGTTGTCTGGCGCCACTGTTATTCCCTCTTTCAGTAGAGACTGAGTTGGAACTTAGTCGAAACCTCGACGAGATTGAGGGCGCGGATGATGATATCGACCGTGTGCTTGCTGCGCGGGAAATGAATGTTGAGGATTTGGTTGAGGACGAAGTAATTCTTGCATTACCGATGATTCCTCGGCATGCAGAGTGTTTGTCACTGGTAGTCGATAAGAAGTTGGACGCGCAGGTGGAAAAACAGGTATCGCCATTTGGCGTACTTAATTCACTTCGGAAGCGCCCGGGTAGGCGTTAAATTTTTTTCTGGGAAGTTTTGGTATATTTTGTTCCAGAACCAACAGATTTGAGCAAGGAGCAAAAGCATGGCTGTTCAGCAGAATAAGAAGTCACCATCAAAGCGTGGTATGCATCGGTCGCACGACTTTCTCACCAGTCCGAATCTGGCAGTCGAGCCAACAACAGGTGAGGTGCACTTGCGCCACCATATCAGCCCAAGTGGCTATTACCGCGGAAAAAAAGTAATAAAGGCAAAGGGCGAATAGCTCTGGAAGTGGTTCGAACTGGGCGGGGCGCATGTCGATCGTATTGGTATGTGCATCTTCGCTTGGCCGGACTAATTGCGGATAAAAAGAGGACGGTCGCGCGATGAGAATTGACGTGGCGATCGACTGCATGGGTGGTGATCACGGTCCGCATGTGACCGTTCCTGCGGCTTTGGAGTTTTTGTCCAAAAATGCAACTGCAGGAGTCGTCCTTGTCGGTGTGCAGGAGTCGATAGAAGCCGAATTGCGGAAACTGGGCGCATTGGCAGATCCGCGCATTTGTATCAGGCACACGAGTGAAGTGGTGCAAATGGATGAGGCGCCTGCGCAGGCATTGCGCACCAAGAAGGACTCCTCTATGCGCGTGGCGATAGACCTGGTCAAGAGCGGTGACGCTCAAGCCTGTGTAAGCGCAGGCAATACCGGTGCGTTGATGGCAATTTCCCGTTTCGTGCTTAAGATGCTTACCGGCATTGATCGTCCCGCAATAGTGTCAGTTCTGCCTACATTAAATGGTTGCACATATATGCTCGACCTTGGTGCAAATGTGGATTGCGATCCAGAACATTTGCTGCAGTTTGCTCTTATGGGTTCGGCATTGGTCAGTGCCG
Source organism: Betaproteobacteria bacterium (assembly GCA_947479645.1). Lineage (GTDB taxonomy): Bacteria > Pseudomonadota > Gammaproteobacteria > Burkholderiales > SG8-39 > CAIYPG01. The sequence continues at coordinate 33,112 of CANKAJ010000010.1, forward strand.
TTGAACACAAGGATCGCCCCACGGTTGGTTTGTTAAATATCGGGGAAGAAGCAATCAAGGGCAATGAGACTGTGAAACGAGCCTCGGAACTATTGCGTGGCAGCGCACTCAATTTTGTCGGGAATATCGAAGGCGATGATATTTTTCGAGGTACTACCGATGTAGTTGTATGCGACGGGTTTGTAGGCAACGTGGCGCTAAAGACTGCCGAAGGACTCGTTCATACTCTCGGCGTGGCTTTGAAGGAAGAGTTCATGCGCAACTTTCCGAGCAAGATGTCCGCTTTGCTGGCCAAACCCGTACTGTCTCGCTTTCGCAATCGTTTCAATCCCGGTCGTTACAATGGCGCCACTCTTCTCGGTTTGCGTGGCATCGTTGTGAAAAGTCACGGATCCGCCGACCGGTTTGCATTTGAACGCGCAATCGAGCGTGCTTACGATGAGGTTAACAATAACGTGCTCAATCAAATTATTAGGCGGTTTTCTCCGGCGGGGGCGGCATGACAACCTGGTCGCGTATCGTCGGCACCGGGGGATATCTGCCGGCGAACCTAGTTAGTAATGAAGAGCTTGCAAAAAAGCTTGACACTTCTGACGAATGGATACGTGCCCGTACAGGCATCAGGCAGCGCCATATCGCTGATCCAAAGCAGGGATCCAGTGACCTGGCACTGGAAGCCGCACGGATTGCACTTGAATCGGCGGGAATGAAGGCGTCCGATATAGAGCTAATCATCGTGGCAACGTCTACCCCGGATTTCATATTTCCAAGCACCGCCTGTCTGCTTCAGGACAAGCTTGGCGCCAAGGGGTGCCCTGCCTTTGATATCCAAGCAGTGTGCAGCGGATTTGTGTACGGACTTACTATAGCCGACAAATTTATACGCTCAGGGCAATATCGCAGCGCATTGGTTGTTGGAGCAGAAGTCTTTTCCCGGATTATTGACTGGCAAGATCGCTCGACCGCAGTTTTGTTCGGAGATGGTGCGGGTGCAGTTGTGCTTAAGGCGGACTCAATGCCTGGATTGATGGCCAGTGTTGTTCATGCGGACGGGTCACAGTCCGGAATCCTGTCTGTTCCCGGAAATGTCTGCGGAGGCAAAGTGATTGGCTCGCCTTTCCTGCAAATGGAGGGTCAGTCCGTATTCAAGTTTGCTGTACGAGTACTTGAGGAGTCTGGGCGTGAGGTATTGGCACAATGCGGACTGCAACCCTCCGACATTGACTGGCTCATCCCACATCAGGCGAACGTGCGGATATTGGAGGCAACTGCCAAGCGACTTGGTATTGATCCTAGCAAGGTAATAGTCACAGTTGATCAGCATGCCAACACCTCGGCGGCTTCGGTTCCACTCGCGTTGAACTGCGCCATCAGAGATGGACGTGTACGTTCGGGACAAAAAGTGTTGCTACAAGCCGTGGGCGGTGGTTTTACCTGGGGCGCTGTTCTGGTCCAGATGTGATCGGTTTTTGACAGGGGGATGGTGAAAGTGAAATTGGCAATGGTTTTTCCAGGACAAGGATCCCAGTCTGCAGGCATGCTGGCCGGCTATACAAACTTGCCAGTTATTCAATCCGTACTGGTTGAAGCATCCGACATTCTCGGTCAGGATGTGGCCAAATTGATTGCGGAGGGTCCCGCAGAGGAACTGAATCGCACGGTCAATACGCAACCACTCATGGTGACCGCTGGCTATGCCGTATATCGTGCATGGCTTGAATTGGGTGGCAGTTCGCCTTCTGTCGTGGCTGGCCATAGTCTGGGGGAGTACACCGCTTTGGTTGTGGCAGGGGCGATTTCATTTGCAGATGCGCTACCCCTGGTTCGTCAGCGAGCACAGGCAATGCAGGATGCTGTTCCCGAAGGAGTAGGGGCCATGGCCGCGCTTCTGGGGCTGGATGACGATGCGGCGCGTGCTGCCTGTGCTGAAGCGGCGCAAGGCGAGGTTGTCGAGGCGGTAAATTTTAATTCTCCCGGGCAGATTGTTATCGCTGGGCATGCAAACGCGGTTCAACGCGCAATTGCCATCGCAAAAAGCAAAGGTGCAAAGCGTGCGGTAATCTTGCCGGTCAGCGCGCCATTTCACTCGTCATTAATGGCACCGGCGGCAAACCGCCTGCGCGAGGCTTTGCAATCCGTAGATATCAAGTCGCCGCAAATACCAGTTGTTCACAATATTGATGCACAAATGCGTTCGGACCCTTCTGATATCCGCGATGCTCTTGTTCAGCAGGCCGATCATCCTGTTCAGTGGGGAGACTGTGTACGAACCATTGCATCTTCAGGAGTAACGCATGTCTATGAGTGCGGGCCTGGCAAGGTACTGGCACCGCTCTCAAAGCGAATTTCATCAGGCCTGGAAGGTTTGGCTTTAGTCGACAGAGCTAACCTGGATCAGGGTGTGCAACTCTTTGGGAGAGGCTAACTTGCTGACCAACCAGTTGGTCATTGTAACGGGGGCGTCTCGTGGGATCGGCAAGGCAATTGCGATCGCCTTGTCACAGCAACATGCCCGCGTCGTCGGTACAGCGACGACTGAAGCAGGTGTACATGCGATATCCGAATATCTATTAGATCTCGGTGCTGGTGGGGTTGGCGCACTGCTTGATGTCCGCGATGGCGCTCAAGTGGATGGATTGATTGCAGAGGCAGAAAAGACATTCAGTGCGCCTGTTGCTATCCTGGTCAATAACGCCGGTATAACCGAGGACAATATTGCTGTGCGCATGAAAGAGTCTGAATGGGATTCTGTAATCGACACGAACCTGAAATCAGTATTCAGAATGTCAAAGGCGGTACTGCGCAGCATGATGAAGGCACGTTATGGCCGCATCATCAATATTACGTCTGTTGTTGGTTCAACTGGTAATGCCGGTCAGATCAACTATTCGGCAGCTAAGGCCGGGATAGCTGGCATGAGCCGATCACTTGCCCGTGAAATTGGCAGCCGCAATATTACGGTGAACTGCATTGCTCCAGGCTTTATTGATACTGACATGACTCGCGCGCTCTCCGATTCCCAGCGCGATGCATTACTCGCGCAAATTCCCTTGGGGAGGCTCGGGCGAGCGGAGGATGTCGCAGCTGCAGTCGCTTTCCTTGCTTCTCAGCATGCCGGATACATCACGGGCACTACACTGCATGTCAATGGCGGCATGTATATGAATTAAATCTTTGTAAGTGCTACTTGGAACAACGATGTGGCTTCACATCTGCTAGAATGAACCCCTTTTAAACAAAGACTTCGCCACAACCGGGGAAGGGAGCCGAAGATGGAAAATACAGAACAGCGCGTCAAGAAAATTGTTGCCGAGCAGCTTGGCGTCAATGAGGCAGAAATCAAGAACGAATCGTCTTTCGTAGACGATCTTGGAGCTGATTCTCTGGATACAGTCGAACTCGTTATGGCCTTGGAGGAGGAGTTTGAAACTGAAATTCCGGACGAGGATGCCGAAAAAATAACGTCAGTGCAGCAGGCGATTGATTACGTTACTGCGCATGCCAAGAAGGGCTGATTTTTACGTCATTCAAATGGAGCTGATTTGAGTCGTCGTCGTGTAGTCGTAACTGGCCTAGGACTTGTGTGCCCGGTTGGAAATACCGTTGCTCAAGCCTGGGCCAATATAGTTGCCGGTAAATCAGGAATCGGACCTATTACCAAGTTCGATGCTTCTGCATTTCCTACCAAGATTGCTGGCGAGGTGAAAGATTTCGATGTAACGAAATACCTTGCGGCCAAGGAGGTGCGTCGCTTTGACACCTTTATTCATTATGGACTGGCAGGGGCGATTGATGCATTGAAGGACTCCGGGATCGATCTTGATAAAGAAGATCGAACGCTGGTCGGTGCCTGCATTGGATCGGGAATAGGCGGCCTTCCGCTGATTGAAGATACTCAGGTAGCGTATGCTGCCGGCGGGATGCGCAAGATATCTCCGTTTTTCGTACCTGGAACCATCATTAATATGATTTCGGGACAACTTTCAATCATGCTTGGATTGAAAGGGCCCAACTTTGCTGTGGTGAGCGCTTGCACAACGGCAAATCATTCCATTGGTGAGGCTGGTCGTTTGATTGAATATGGCGACGCCGACGTTATGATTGCAGGCGGAGCTGAAGCGACAGTATCTCCGCTAGGAGTGGGTGGTTTCAACGCGGCTCGGGCGCTTTCGACGCGTAATGACGACCCGGCGGGCGCAAGCCGCCCTTGGGACAAGGATCGTGATGGATTTGTTCTGGGGGAAGGTGCAGGGGTGCTTGTGCTGGAGGAATACGAACACGCACGCAAGCGCGGAGCACGAATTTATTGTGAACTGGCAGGGTATGGCATGAGTGCTGATGCCAACCATATTACTGCCCCATGCGATGATGGCGAGGGTGCAGCCCGATGCATGGCGAACGCCTTGCGTAATGCCAGACGTAATGTCCAGGATGTGCATTATCTCAACGCACATGGCACATCAACACCTTTAGGTGACGTGGCTGAGACAATTGCAGTAAAGCGGTGCTTCGGTGATAGCGCAAGAAATCTGGTGGTAAATTCGACCAAGTCGATGACTGGCCACCTTTTGGGGGCGGCCGGGGGTATTGAAGCGATATTTTCCGTGTTGGCGCTGCATCACCAGATATCTCCGCCCACCATCAACCTGCATGTGCCGGGCGAAGGTTGTGATCTGGATTACGTTCCCAATGTTGCGCGCCCGATGCGTATCGAATTGGCGTTGTCAAACTCATTCGGGTTTGGTGGCACAAACGGAACCTTGGCGTTTTCTAGGATTTGACCGTTTCAATCCGGCTGAAACTTCAGCCGTCTCGCCAAGTAGCCGGGATCATTGCGGCTTTACACTTGGCCGCCATATGCTCCGCGGTATTCAGTTTATCTGGCTGGGCCTTGCTCCTGGCCACGGCCGGTATTGTTGCTTCGGGATTGGCTTCCGTAAGTAGATTATGGTGCAATCCGCCTGGTTCAGCGTACGAATTGGAACTGCATGAAGGGCGAGCACTTGCTTGGCGTGATGCCGAAGGTGATTGGCATCACGCAACGGCAACCTTTAAAGGGTGCATAGTTTCCTGGATGATCGTATTGGCGCTCATCGATAATCCGCCAGTCGTTGGTAGCAGGAGTCGCTGGATGATTATCGGATCCGATTCCGCGGATGCCGATGCCCTGCGGGCCTTGCGTTCGTGGTTTCGGGGGCACTCAAATGCGTCGATACACTAATTTTTCCAAATTGACCAATGAACTATTTGTAGCCGTCTCGGTCTTTAAGGAAAGGCTGGATTCCAAGAGCGGCTGTCAATTCATGCTGTCCATGGGAAGTGCAGCCATTGCCGGCGAGCACTTGGTTGTAGAGAAGACCGGCAAGGTTCAGGGAAGGTATGTGGATGAGTGACCGGGAAATTGACCGGCTGCTGGTCGAGCGCGCGCAACGCGGTGAAAAACACGCTTTCGAACTGCTTGTTACCAAGTATCAGCGCAAGCTTGCCAGGTTGCTGACACGATTTGTCCGTGACCCGGCCGAAGTGGAAGATGTTGCACAGGAAGCCTTTATAAAGGCGTATCGCGCATTGCCTTCTTTTCGTGGAGACAGTGCTTTCTATACCTGGTTGTACCGAATTGGAATCAATACTGCCAAGAATCATCTGGTTTCACTCGGGCGCAGGGCGCCCACGACTACAGAAATTGATTCGGAAGATGCCGAGGGCTTTTCAGATGGAGAGCAACTGCGTGACATTAATACGCCTGAAAATCTGATGATGTCCAAAGAGATCGCAAGTGCCGTCAATGAGACGATGGATGGGCTGCCGGAGGAATTACGTACCGCCATTCAACTTCGGGAGATTGAAGGGCTAACTTACGAAGAAATTGCCACAATCATGAATTGTCCAATTGGCACGGTCCGCTCCCGCATATTTCGGGCGCGTGATGCGATTGCGGAAAAATTGCGGCCTCTCGTTGATGCCCGCAAAGATAGAAGGTGGTGATATGACAGAGCGAATTTCTGCTTTAATGGACGGTGAGTTGGATCGTGGTGCTGCCGGGTCAGAGGTGCAGTCCCTTCGCAAAGACAGTGAATTGCGCGAAGTCTGGAATACCTACCACCTCATCGGAGATGTCATGCGCGGTGACCTTATTTCTGCATATGATCAGCGTGTCACGCAGTGCATCGCGAAAGAGCCGGTTGTGCTTGCACCAGGCAGATTGAAGGAGATTCCACCGCTGCGCTTTGTCAGATATGCATTGTCAGCTGCCGCAAGCTTAGCAGCGGTGTGGCTCGTGCTTTGGACTGCAGCTCCGACGCGAGGCATGCCAGAGATGGTGGCGACTCAAAACAAGGCACCTCGCGTCATTGCGACTCAGCCCGTAGGAATTGCGGGCGACGTCGAAAATTACCTGCTTGCCCATCAACGATATTCCCCGTCAAATGCCATGCAAGGCGTTGCACCTTACGTAAGGCTGGTGTCTGAAGGGCAAGAGGGCGCGACAAGATGATGCGCTTTTTTTGCTTGTCCCTCGGTGTCTTCCTGTCATTTCCGTTGTCGTTTTCTGCCGCTTTTGCGCAGATGCCAACCGATCCGCAGGCTTTGCAGTGGCTTCAGCGCATGTATTCAGCGACTCAAAAGCTGTCCTTTGCCGGAACCTTTGCATACCAGCACGGATCGCATATGGAATTGTCCCGCATTACGCGATACGTTGATGCAAGCGGCCCACTCGAAAAGCTGGAGCCGCTGGGCGGTCCTCTGCGAGAAATAATCCGAAGTCCAGATCAGGTGACGTGCTACTTGCCTGACTCCTTGACCGTCAAGATTGACAAGCAGATCGAAGATCGTAGTTTTCCTTCCATTCTTCCCGATCAATTCAAGGATCTGACTGACAATTACTCCGTACGAAAAGGTGAGGTTGAGAGAGTGGCTGGTTTTGATTGTCAGGTGATCATCCTCACACCAAAGGACCGGATGCGCTATGGTCACAAACTTTGGGCCGACATCCAGACGGGTATGCTGATCAAGGCCAAAACCCTGGATGAACGACAGGATCTGGTTGAAACATTTACTTTTACCCAATTGCAAATTGGCGGAGTGGATCGGGGGAAAGTTAAATCCCGTTTTGCTGCTAAGGGCAAGGAATGGCGAGTAGAAGACTCAGGCGCAACAGATGCTCATTTGATTGAGGCCGGTTGGATACTGCGTTCACAGCCACCAGGGTTTCGCAAGATTGGTGAAATGCGACGGAATCTTGGAGGTGCGACCGGGGTTGGGCATATTGTGCTTTCGGATGGCCTGGCGGCAGTGTCCGTATTTATCGAACCATTGGCCAATCGACGAGTCGAGTCAGCTGGATTGGTGCGTCATGGTGCGATCAATGTTTTTACACGACAACTGGGTAATCATTGGATCACCGTGGTCGGTGAGACGCCTGCCGAAAGCGTAAAATATGTCGCCAATGCAATAGAGTACCGCAAGCCGAATTGATTGATTGGCAACCCTGCCAATGCTGCATTCCCATAAAAATCCCGTTGCTTTCTGAGGCGATGGCACATCTGATTTCAGGATTGAATAATGGCAAAAAACTTTTACGTATTCTTGATCGCGCTCCTTCAACTGGCATGTATGGGCGGCGCGGAAGCGCAGGCGCGGGAACTTCCTGATTTCACAGACTTGGTTGATAAGCAGGGACCTACCGTAGTCAATATCAGTACAACACAGGTGCAACGAGATCGGCGAGGATCTGGACAGACGCCCAATATTGATGAGAATGATCCGCTGTTTGATTTCTTTCGGCGTTTTATACCCCGCCAGCCTGGTTCAAATCAGGAGCCCCGTGAATTCGAAAGTCGCTCTCTGGGATCGGGCTTCATCATCAGTACGGATGGCTATGTATTAACCAATGCGCATGTTGTCGACAATGCCGATGAGATAACAGTCCGGCTGACCGATAAGCGTGAGTTCAAGGCCAAAGTCATAGGTGCGGATCGTCGAACAGATATCGCACTGATAAAGATTGATGCAACCGGGTTGCCGGCAGTGCGATTGGGGGATCCCAACAAGCTTCGTGTCGGGGAGTGGGTTCTGGCGATTGGTTCTCCCTTTGGATTTGACAACAGCGTTACCGCAGGTATTGTCAGTGCCAAGGGCCGTAATCTCCCATCGGAGAATCTGGTTCCGTTTATCCAGACGGATGTGGCCATCAATCCGGGAAACTCGGGAGGTCCGCTTTTTAATATGAGGGGGGAAGTTGTCGGCATCAACTCCCAGATATATAGCCGTACTGGCGGTTATATGGGCGTTTCTTTTGCGATTCCGATTGACGTCGCAATGGATGTTCAAGGCCAGCTTCGATCATCGGGTAGAGTCAGTCGTGGTCGTATTGGTGTGGTCATTCAGGATGTCTCAAAGGAACTTGCGGAGTCATTCGGACTTGCGAAACCGATGGGAGCCCTCGTCAATGCAGTCGAAAAAGGTGGTCCCGCAGAAAAAGCAGGCGTCGAAACCGGCGACATCATTCTCAAATTCGATGGCAAGACGGTTGTGACGACGGGCGATTTGCCGAGATTTGTCGGAAGCACCAGGCCTGGGACGAAGTCGACAGTTGAAATCTGGCGAAAAGGCGCAGCCAAGGAACTGGCCATTACGGTTGGAGAAGTTCCAGAAGACCGTTTATCCAGTCGCGATCGAGGGCAGGCGCGTCCAACCGAGCGCGCGGCCAATCGGCTAGGCCTGGTGGTAAACGACCTGAGTGCAGAGCAGAAACGTGACGCAAAGCTCAGCGGCGGTGTGATTGTCGATGATGTGCGCGGTCAATCACGCGGAGATATCCGAGTCGGGGATGTGATTACGTCACTAACGACCAAGGGACAGACTACCGAGGTTCGTTCGGCCGAACAATTCAACAAACTGGCGAACTCACTGGATCGTAATTCGTCAATCACTTTGCACGTACGTCGTGGTGAGGCCAATATTTTTGTGACTATACGTGGCGAATCCGGCCGTGGCTGAGCATTGCCAATTGACGCTCTATAGCCGCGCCTATTGCCACCTGTGTCATGACATGGAAAGCGCCTTGGAGGAGTTGCGCATGGAACTGGCCTTTGACTTGCAAGTGCTTGATGTGGACGCGGATCCCGTTCTGGAAGCTCGCTTCAATGAACTCGTTCCGGTATTGATGCATGGTGAGCGGGAATTGTCTCGTTACCATCTAAGCGTCGAAGTTGTACGTGCTTATTTGATGGAAATCCTTTAAAACCATAGTCTTGGTCAAATACAAGGGTGTGCTGAGCAAATACTTCAGCCGCCCTCAGTCGACCTGACTTCCCCCTGAACTGCAAACCCAAGGCCGATCTCGCCGTCATGCTGTCCGGGAACATCGGTCTCAGTGAGCGCGGAGCCAATGATGGCTGAGTGCTATCGACCTCTTGAGGTCATCCAAGCTCAAGAAAGCAGACTATCGTCCGCCGGGGCACGCTTACTCCAGGGCCACAAGCCCCCCCAACTGTCGCAGCCCCTAAAGCCCAAGGCAGAAGTGCCGCTGTATCATTCCTCCAGTCTGATGCCCGCATCCTGCACCACCTTCCGCCAGCGTACTACCTCCGGTTTCCAACTTGCTGACCACGTCTGGAGATTTCGCCACTTTCGCCAACTCTTCGCTGAGCTTGTTCACAATGTCTGCGGACGTTGCGGCAGTAGTTTGGAGCGCTTGTCTTCAAAATTGGCCAGAGGTTTCAGCTTGCCCGAGCGTATGTAAGTCACGGCAGAGAGCAGCCCTGACGGGGCGACGTCCAGTTGGACTCCGAGCAAATCCGTGAGCATGAGTCCTAAGCCCTTGTAATGCACGAAAGTTGCGTTGGTACCGGTGCGTTGCTGCTACATCGAGAAGTCCGATGGAGGGCAGCGTGGACTGGGCATCACAAGCTTTGAGGGCAATGTGGCGCAGCGTGCGGTGTTGATGCTGCTGGGGCCGATCTACGAGCAGAACCTTGTGGATGGTTCCTGCGGTTTTCGGCCCGGTGCAGCGCGCCCTGGCGCAGAAGGGCAAATGCTGGGTGCTGGATGTGCCCCCTGGAGCAGCAAGTCCGGGATGTCATCAGGAAGCCTTCAGCGGCCATTGTCCGATCATGATCTCAAGATCAAATTCCGTGACCTGGCGGAGGGCGTCTTGTCCACGGAAAACATCGATCGGATAGTGGCCTGTTTGTGGGGGATTGAAAGTCTTGAGGTCTCTGGGTCCATAGCCCGATTCGCGCAGGGGCGATCTCATTGAACTTGGATTGAGGCAGTGCATTGGTCTTACAATTGGCAATGAACGAAGACAAAACACGTGAATTTATGGAGGAGTTGAGAATGAGATTACATTCACTGCTGGCGAATACTGCACTTGCCTGCGCGCTGGGGCTATTGTCTGCGGCTGCATCAGCACAGACCTTTCCGGCCAAACCGGTGCGCTTTATTGTGCCCTATACACCGGGTGGCGTTGCGGATTTGTCGGCCCGGTTCATCGGTAACAAACTGGCCGATGCGTGGGGGCAGCAGGTACTCGTGGACAACCGGCCAGGGGGCAATACCATCATCGGTTCGGAAGCGCTGGTCAAGTCGCCCGCCGACGGCTACACGATTTTTCTTACCACGATTGCCCACACCATCATCCCCAGCCTGATGCCCACACCCTATGATGCGGTCAAGGATTTTGCCGCGGTGTCTACCATCGCGAGCAATGAGATCGTGCTGGTTGCGTCACCCGGGGTCGCTGCGGGAAGTCTCAAGGAACTGATTGCGCTTGCCAAATCCAAACCCGGGCAATTGAATTACGGGTCTGCGGGGACTGGCACTATTAATCATCTGGCCGGAGAACTTTTTGCAGTTGCAGCCGGGATCAAATTGCAGCACGTCAGCTACAAGGGGATACAGCCGGCGATGAGTGATGTCATGAGCGGTCGGGTCGAGATGTCCTTTGCCAGCCCGATCTATGTGTTTCCATTGCTCAAGGGAGGCAAGCTGAAAGCGTTGGGCATCTCCGGTTCCAATCGCCTGGCCGGTATGCCTGACGTGCCGACCTTTGCCGAAGGCGGGTTGCCTGGCGTCGATGTGAAAAACTGGGTGGGTATCGCCGCGCCCGCGGCAACACCCAAGGCCGTTATCGACAAGATATCTGCCGATGTGGCGAAGATTCTGGCCCTGCCTGATGTCAGCGAATTCCTCGTGAAACAGGGGCTCGATCCCTTCATATCAACACCGGAGCAGGCAGCGGCCTTGATTCGCAATGACATCGCGCGCTTTGCCAAAATCATCAAGTCCGCCAACATCAAGCTTGATAACTAGGCCGGAGGCTTCAGTGCAGCCAACTCTTGAGCAGTTCATTACCTACTCGCCGGCGCCGGAGCGACCGCCCATTCGTTGGCCCGGAGATGCGCGTATCGCGTTGTGGATAGCGCCCAATATCGAGTATTACGAATATCTGCCGGCACCCACGCCGTTCAAGAATCCCTGGCCGCGGGTGCCACACCCGGACGTGATGCATTACAGCTACAGGGACTATGGGAACCGTGTCGGCTTCTGGCGCATGCTGGAGGTGTTTGACCAGTACCGCATGCCGGCAACGGTTTCATTGAATATGGCCGTGCTGGACCATTTTCCGGAAGTGCGCGATGCCATGGTCAAGCGCGACTGGGAGTTCATGAGTCATGGCATATACAACACGCGTCAACTGTTCGGCATGAGCATTGAGGAGGAACGGGCTTTCTATCAGGACACCATGGAGACGTTGCGCCGGCATACCGGCCGGCAATTGAAGGGCATGCTGGGGCCGGCATTCACGGCCACATTGAACACCCCCGATTTGATGGCCGAGGCGGGATTCACTTACACCACCGACTGGTTTATTGATGATCAGCCCTTTCCGGTCAAGGTGAAGCAGGGGCGTCTCATCAATGTGCCGTATTCCCGGGAGTTGAATGATTCGTTGCTGTTCCAGAACCCGAGCTTCGAGGGGGATTATTTTCTGGAAATCTGCAAGCGGCAATTTGATGTGCTGTACGACGAAGGTGCGACGAGCGGGCAGGTGATGTGCATCGCCTTGCATCCCTATCTGATCGGTCAGCCGCATCGCATCCGCTTTCTGGCGGATATCTTTGACTATATTCGTTCGCACAAGGGCGTCTGGATTACCACTGCCGAGTCCATCGCAGATCACTACTACGAGCACTATTACGATCAGGAAGTTGCACGCCTGGCCGGTGCTGCCGCAACGGGGAGGGACTAGCCATGCCAGCGAATCGCGAGCCACGCACCATGGACAATCCCTACTATGACTGGTCGCCGATCAGCACCCGGCCGGCGCTGCGCTGGCCCGGCGAAGCGCGTGTCGCTGTCGGAGTGATCGTCAATCTCGAATACACCGAACTGGTTGGCCCCAAAGGCAGCATCGCGCCGCCCAGTTCAGTCAGGCGAGGCCCGTTTCCGGAAATGGCCGACATGCATGAGACCACGCCGGTTGAGTACGGCAATCGCGTCGGCGTATTCCGTGTGATGAAGGTGCTGGATCGCCACGGCATCCGCGCCACCGCCGCTCTTGATGCGGCAGTGGCTGATCGATATCCCTACATCATCGGACAGGCGCAGCAGCGCGGCTGGGAATTCATCGGCCACAGTCTCGTATACAACCGCATGATCACGGAGAAAATGCCCGAGGCCGAAGAGCGCGAGTACATTCGCCAGTCGCTGGCCGCGGTGAGCAAGGCCACGGGAAAGCCGGCACGCGGCTGGATAGGCTCGGATTATGGCGAATCAACGCGCACGGTCCGGTTGCTGGCGGAACAGGGTGTGGAGTATGTGTGCGACTGGCCCAATGACGAACAGCCCTACCGTATGAAGGTCCCGCAGGGCAACATGGTGTCGCTGCCGACGTTGCTCGATCTGGACGAAAGCTATACCCATCGTGGCCGTCGTATCCCCATTCAGCGCTGGACGCAGATGGTGACAGATGCGTTTGATCGTCTCTATCAGGATGGGGCCGATAACGGTCGCATGATGCTGCTGAGCGTCCATCCCTGGCTGATCGGACAGCCGTACCGCATCGGGGCGCTGGACGAAGCGCTTGGCTACATCATGCGCCACCCGCTGGTGTGGTCGGCGACCGGCAGCGAAATCGTGGATTGGTACCTGAAGTCCGGTACCACGGCGGCATGAGCATCATGGACGCCTGCAGACTGACTGCGACGCAAGCCGCCGCACAGATTCGCGAGGGGAAGCTGACCTGTGAAGAGCTGGTGCGCTCCTGCCTTGAGCGTATTCAGTCCCGCGATGCTGTGGTGCGTGCGTGGCTGCATGTGGACCCGGAACTGGCGCTGCGCCAGGCGCGCGAGCTGGACAAATCCCCGCCTCGCGGCGTACTGCATGGCCTGCCCATCGGGGTCAAGGATGTCATCGATACCGTCGATCTTCCCACTACCCAGAACTCTGCCATCTATCCCGATTTGCGCGTGGGCCGCGATGCCGCCTGCGTCGCTATTGCGCGCGGGCGAGGGGCGTTGATTTTGGGCAAGACCGATACGGTGGAGTTCGCCTCGAGTGGTCGCAAAGCCTTGTCGCGCAATCCGCATAACCCGGAACACACGCCGGGCGGATCTTCGTCGGGCTCCGGTGCCGCTGTGGCCGACTTCATGGTGCCATTGGCCTTTGGTACGCAGACGGGCGGGTCGCTGGTCCGCCCGGCAGCGTTCAATGGCATTTATGGCATCAAGCCGACCTGGAATAGGGTCAGCCGGGAAGGCGTGCGCATGTCCGCGATCAGCCTGGATACAGTCGGCTGGTATGGGCGTTCTGTGTCGGATCTCGAACTGATGGCCGAGGCACTGGGCATTGCTGCGGAGAGCAGCGCCGAACTCAGCGTGCAAAAACTGCGTGTGGGCGTGTGTCGCAGCCCGGTGTGGTCGGAGATCGAGCCGGCCGGTGCGGCGGCGCTTGAACAGTCGGCCAGGCGCCTGGAGGAAGCGGGCGCTCAGGTTGAGGAATTGGCCTTGCCATCGCTCTTCGATGGACTGCCTGAAGCGCAAACGGTGATTGCTGCTCGCGAAGGAGGCATCTCGTTCCTGCCGGAGTATGTCAACGCACATGCACTGTTGTCTGCCGACCTTCGGGCCAAGGTCGAAAATGCCGACAAGATCAGCAACGATGCGTTGCTGCGGGCTTATGCCCTGGCCGATGCCTGTCGCCCGATTTTTGATCGTCTGTTTGGCGATTCGCTTGACGTCATACTCACACCGGCTGCGCCGGGCGAAGCGCCGCGAGGCTTGCATACGACGGGTAGCGCGGTGTTCAATCGCATGTGGACGCTGCTCCACGTGCCTTGTGTGGCGATACCGGCGGGGCGCGGTGCTGGCGGGCTGCCGGTGGGTGTGCAATTGGTGGGGCCTCGCATGACTGATGCCCGGTTGCTGGCCATCGCCAGAGTCCTTGCGCCGGTGATTGATCCGGGTGCCGCTTGAATCCGTGATAACGGCGGGTATGCGCAACCTGATTTTTTGCTGATTATTCGCTCTTGTCTGACCGCGGCAACTTCAACACCCGGGTGGCAATGATATTGCGTTGAACCTCGTTGGTCCCGCCGAAGATGGTGAATGGCCGGGTATTGAAGAACTGCGCCAGCACGTTCACTTCGGTGTTGCCGATGAATTGCGGCCCGTAGAGGCCGCCGGCATCGTCAACCGCATTGACCAGCAGTTCGGTGAGTCGTTGCGCGCTTTCAGTGGCCCAGATTTTCATGCCGGACACCTCGAAGCCGGGCAGCCCGCCACCGCGCAGCTTTTCGCAAAAGCGCTCGTAGAGTGATGAAAGATCCATGACGTCCAGCCTGAGCTGGGTCAGGCGATCGGCAAACACCGGATCGTCAGCCTTGCCGGTGGCTGCGGCGACCGCATCCAGGTAATTCAATAGCAGGAAGCAGCGCCGTGGCGATCCGGCGATATTGCGCTCGAAACCGAGCAGCGTTTTCGCGACAGTCCATCCGGCATTCAGCTCACCGACCAGGTTGGAGCGGTGCGTGCGCACATTGTCGAGAAACACCTCGCAGAACTCGTCGTCGCCGCCCAGATTGCGTATGGGCCGCACGGTGACGCCGGGCTGGCGCAGATCGACCAGCAGAAAGCTGATGCCGCTTTGCTTCTTTGCCGTCTTGTCCGTGCGCACCAGCGCGTACATGTGTGTCGCGTCGTGCGCCATCGAGGTCCAGATCTTCTGGCCGTTGATGATGAAGTCATCGCCTTCCAGGCGTGCCTCGGTGCGCAGACCGGCCAGGTCCGACCCCGCGCTCGGCTCCGAATAACCCTGGCACCACACGTTTTCACCGGAAATGATCCGGGGCAGATATTCACGCTTCTGTTCGTCCGTACCGCGCGCGATCAGCACCGGTGCGACCTGATTGATGCCCTGATCGTGCAGGCGCGGCGCGCCGGTGGCGGCGGCCACTTCGTGATAGACCAGCAGCTTGGCGGGTTTAAGGCCCATTCCACCATGCTCAACCGGCAGGCCGGGTGCCAGCCAGCCGCCGCGCGACAAGGTGAAGTACCAGTCCTTCACCTGCACCCAGCGCGGCCGATTGGGCAGGAAGCGCAGTTCCTGCGGGCAATTGTCCTCGAAGAAACGCATTGCAGTGGAGCGAAATTCGGCATCGCTCATGGCATTCCAGTCGGGCTTGTCTGTCGGTCGAGTCGCCGTTGCACCGGCTGACTGAATTGACTGGGTCTCATCGGTCGCAACCTGGCGCAGGTCCAGCGCAGCCAGCCTGCGGCGGTGAAATTCGGCATTGCCAAAAAGGGCGGACAGCGTCAGCGCGCGCTTGAGATAACGGCCGACAATGTATTCGTCGGTATAGCCGATGGCGCCGTGCATCTGTATCGACTCACGACCGATCTCCAGCCCGGCAAGGCTGCTGCGGCATTTGGCACGGCTCGCTGCGATGGTTCGTTCCCGCTCATCCGACGTGGAATCCAGCGCGGTGATGGCGGCTTCGACCGAAGCGGAGGTGAGCTGCTCCAGGATGTGCAGATCCACCGTGCGATGCTGCAACGCCTGGAAACTGCCAATGGCACGGCCGAACTGCACGCGATTGCGCAGGTATTCCAGCGTGATTTCCAGCGCGCGGCTCATGACGCCGTACAGTTCCACCGAGGCCATCACGGTCGCCTCGTCCACTGCACGCGCAAGCACCGACTGGCCCACCTGCGCCGTGGCGACCACCGCATCCTGACTGACCAGGACGCCGACACAATCCAGCAATCCGGATCGCGAACCGTCGACGCGTACTTCGTATTCCCGCTTCAGACCGGGCGCATCTCGATCGACCCAGAAGAGGGCGAGCCCATCGGGTGTTGCCGCGCTGACGATGAATCCGGCCGCCGCACTGGCGCCGGCCACGAAACGCTTGCGTCCCTGGATGCGCCAATGCGCGCCGTCGCGCGTGGCCGTCGTTGCTATGGTGTCGGAAACGCAGCCGCCCGTATTCTCCTGCCACGCCACCGCAGCCAGTGCAGTGCCCGAAGCCAGGGCGGGCAGGAGTCTTTGCTTCAGCGTCTCGTTGTCGCCCAGTACCAGGGTTCTGGCCGCCAATACCGCGGCGCCGACCAGCGGCTCCGCGTTCAGTCCCCGGCCCAGTTCCTCCAGCAAGGCAGCCATGGCCCTGAAATCGAGCCCCAGGCCGCCGTATGCCTCTGGAACCAGCATGCCAAACCAGCCCAGCTTGCCCATCTGCGCGAGGATGTCCTGTGGCGTGTCGAGCAGCGACTCGCCTTTCCTTGGCGGATGATCCATGGCGAACTTGTGAGCCGCCTCGCGTATCAGCGCGAGTTCGGACTGATCGGCCGCTCCGGCTGCCTGACTCATGGTTTGGCTCCCAGTGCATCGAGCTCGGCATCGCTCATGCCCAATTTGTCCTTGAGCACGCTGCGCGTGTCCGAGCCCAGCGCAACGCTGGGTTGGTACTCGGGCAGGGCCTGGTCGAGAAAGCGTATGGGTGTGGCCGGCACGACCATGCGTCCGTATTCCGGGTGATCGATCCAGCGCAGCATGCCGCGCTGGTGCAGATGCGGATCGTTGACCACTTCCTGCAAAGAGCGCACCGGCGCCGAAGGAATGCGCACCTTCACCAGCTTCTGGAATATTTCTTCCTTGGTCCGGCTGCGGGTGATATTGCCGATCTCGCGATCGAGCTCATCCATGTTGGCGCAGCGGTCGCGCACCGTGGCAAAGCGCGGATCGTCGGCCAGCTCGGGATGGCCGAGCGCCGTGATCAGGGTGCGCCAGCGCTGCTCGTTGCCGGCGATGATGACGATGTAGCCATCGGTGGTGGGGTAGGCGTTGTAGGGCGCCACCGCCAGCCCGCTTTGACGGTTGCCGGTGCGCACCACTTCCGCGCCGCCGGTGCCGTAGAACATGCCCAGGCTGGAGGCGAGCGTCGGGAAGATGGAGTCGAGCATGGCCACTTCCACGACGCGACCCTTGCCGGTGCGCTCGCGGTCAAACAGCGCCACCGAAATGGCGGCAAACAGATGAGTTCCCGCGGCAAAGTCGCACACCGTGGCGCCGGCCTTGACCGGCGGGTTCTCCGGGTAACCGGTGGTCTCCATGAGACCTGACATCGCCTGCACTGCCAGATCCATGGCCGGGTAATCGCGATAAGGTCCGTCGCCGCCATAGCCGGTGCTCGCCGCATAGATGAGCCGCGGATTGAGCGCCTGCAGCACTTTGGCGCCCAGGCCCAGGCGATCCATCACGCCCGGCGCGAAGTTCTCCACCACCACGTCGGCCCTGGCCGCAAGGTCCTTCAGAGCCTGCTTGCCCGCTGCGGTCTTCAGATCGAGGGTCACCGATTTCTTGTTGGCGTTGAGCATCGCAAACGGCATGGCCGCCCCTTTGGCCGAGCCCTGGCGCTTGCGCAGGTGCTCGCCTTCCGGTGGCTCGATCTTGATCACCTCGGCGCCGGACATGGCCATGAGGAAGGTTGCATAGGGGCCATTGAATATCTGCGTGAGATCGACGACGGTGATGCCGTCCATGGGTTGCTTCATGAACTTGTCTTTCCTGTTAGGTGTTTGCGACGTCTGCGGCAGGCAGGGTTGTCAGCGTGTTCGCATCCGCCATCGTTAGCGGCGGCGGTTCATTGTCGAGCATGGGAATCTGGTGGGCATTCAGCATCATCGCCACCATGGTGTAGAAGCCGACCAGCGCCGTGACGTCCACAATGGCATCGCGGCCGATCGCCGCCAGCGCGGCGGCATAGGTTGGTTCCGATACCTGGCCGTGCATCTGCAACTCGCGTGCATAGGCGTAGATGCACTGCTCGGCAGTATCGACAAAGGGCGGAGGATGGCCGGTGCGAATGGCTTCGATCACCGCCTTGTCGAGCCCCGCCTTGTGTGCCCTCTGCTCGTGCTGGAACCATTCGATCTGCGCGTTCCAGCGGCGTGCTGTCACCAGGATGGCGACTTCCTTTTGCTTCGGTGTCAGGACAGTGTGATGCTGCCAGTACTGCCCGAGATTCTGCCAGCGGTCAGCCAGTTCCGGAATGTGCAGGACCGCGCGCAAGGGGCCAACCAGTGGTGACCCGAGTCCATGAAAAATGCGGTCATACACGGGGCGCTGCTGTGGTGACAGGTCATCGGGTGAAACGAGTGGTATCCGTGACAATGTGTTTTCCTTTTGATATCAATTTCCCTGAAAATAATCCAGGGTTATATAAGTTAACTTGAATCTGATAGTTATATTGTTCGCTTCAAGGCCTTCGCTGGCGAGCCAGTCTTGGCCGAAGCGATGCGGCGACGCCATGCTGATTCGGATTCGGGTCGTGTCAGTCCGTTGGCGCCTGGTCCAGCGGCAGCTTGGCTTGCCGAACCACGTCGGCCCACATGGCGATATCGCTCTCCATGAAGGAGCGAAACTCGTCTGGTGGCATAAGCCCTTCCTCCAGCCCTGAGGCAGTGGAGGTCTTTACGGTCTGAGGATCGTTGACCGCGCCTTCAAGCGCGCTGTACAGGCGATTGCGAATCGGCACCGGAAGTCCGGCCGGCCCCAGCAGACCTGACCATGAGCCTGATCCTGTTCCCTTGTAGCCCTGCTCGAGGATGGTTGGAACGTCGGGCAACTCTTTCTGGCGCTTCTCGGAATTCACGGCAACGGCCCGCAGGCGGCTGGCCCGAATATGCGGAGTCAGCGCATCGGTCGAGTAGATGATCATCGGCACGTGCCCGCCGATGACGTCCGAAATTCCCTGCGCGATCTTGGCATAGGGAACCAGGACCAGATTGGCGCCGCGGGCACGTAATGCTTCGCCTTGAAAGTGGTGAGAGCTGCCGAAACCACCGGCTGCAAAGCTCAATCCCTTGGGCTGGTTCCTGGAGTACTCGATCAACTCCTTGAGGTTATGCACGGGCACCGATGGATTGACCGCAATCAGCCCCGACGTCGTGAAGGCACGTCCAATCGGCGTGAAGTCACGAACGGCATCAAACGGCAGTGATTTCGGCCGCAGCGCCGCCTGGATCGAATGGGATGCCGCAGTGTAGAGCAGGGTGTAACCGTCGGGCCGGGCGCGCTTGACCGCTTCCGCGCCGATCATGCCTACGGCACCCGCCCGATTATCGATGATCAGTTGCTGGCCCAGGGCGCGTGACATGAAGGGTTCCAGGCGGCGAAAGGTAATATCGGTGGCCGAACCCGCCCCGAATGCAACGATGACGCGGATTGGCTGGTTTGGATAGGGCGTAGCCGATTGCGCGGTCGCGTTATTGGTGCCGCACATCAGCGCGGCGGCCGCAACGGCAAGCTTCAACGTGACGCTTCGGGCCTGTCGCGGCAACTTCGACGACTCAGCCGAATGGAAATATTGCATTGCTTCGCGCATGACTCTTTCCTCCTTTATTGTTACGTGGTCCGTGATCGAGATGCCTCACGGCGTGCTCCGGTCATGGACGCAAAGCGTACCCTGTCCCGGATTGATGCTCAATTCAGGTCAACCGCTCCAGGCAACTGCGATCAAACGGCAGGATCGCCTGGCCATTGCGGATATGCGTGGCCCATTGCGGATCGGACAGCAGCGAGCGGCCCGCGCCCACCAGATCGAACTCGCCATGATTGAACCGCTCCATCAATTGCGGCAGGTTGTTGCTGGTGCTGATCGCGGAGATGACGCGGTTGCTCATGTATTCGGGCGAGCTGACCACGAGGCCGATGCCGCCAATGGTCATGGACGGTTTGCCGGTCAGCTTCCTGGCCCAGCCGCCCAGGTTCAGTGTGGATCCTTCGAATGTCGGTTTCTCGAAGCGGCGTTGACTGGCATCGAACAAATCAACGCCGGCCTCCGATATCGGGGTCAGAATTTCTTCGAGTTCCTTTGGTGTGCGCGCGAGATTCGATTCGTAGTCCTGCTGCTTGTGCTGTGAAAACCGGAACATGATGGTGGTGTCAGGGCCTGTCTCCCTGCGGATGGCTTTGACAATCTCCACGGCAAAGCGGGTTCGACCGGCATGATCGCCGCCATAACGGTCGGTGCGTTTGTTCGTTTCGCGCCACAGAAAATTGTCGATGAGGTAGCCGTGGCCACCGTGCAGCGCAATACCGTCGAATCCGACCGCAAGCGCGCGTTTGGCCGCTTTTGCAAATTCACGCACGATGTCGTCCACTTCCTCTTCGGTCATTGGCTCGGTGGGTGGCAGTGACCGCTTGATGAACTCCGCATCGATGGTCGTTTTTCCTACTGTGCCGAAAAGGCCAGACGGGCGTGAATTCGGATGGTCTGGATACTTTGACACGCGTTCGATGCGCAGCACGCCCTGATGCCACAGCTGCGGAAAAATCTTGCCGCCAGCGGCATGCACTTCATCCACGACGTGTTTCCAGCCAGCCAGCGCGGCGTCGCCATACATGACCGGAATGCCGGGGCGATCCAATGCCGCGCGATGTTCTATGCCGATGCCTTCGGTCACGATGAGGCCGACGTTCGCCTCGGCACGCCGGCGATAGTAGGCGGAAACGTCGGCGCCCGGCACCCCATCGGGAGAAAACATGCGGGTCATTGGCGCCATCACAATCCGGTTGGCCAGCGTGACCGAGTTGATGCGGATGGGTTGAAACAGCGGCGCGACTAGGGGATCCATTGCAAAGCCTCCTGCATTCCGGCGTGACGAAAGAATGAGGTTTTACCAGACTTTGGCTTGGTCGGCCGTTTGCACCGGATCACGCCGTGGCGGTGTGATCCGCCGTTCAGGGAGAAGGGCGCTTCTGAACCTGAGGAGCAGACGGAATGAACTTTGGAGTGGGGCGCTCCTTTTCCGGCTTGAGTACTTCTTTCATTTTCTGCAAATCAGAAAGAGGCAACTCTGTCGGGCGGCGCTGGAAAAGTTTTCGCAGTCGTTGAATAAACATGCCGCTATTTTACTGTACCCGACAGTGTTAATGGATTGAATGTGGTGTCGGCGACCATCAAGTTGATGTGGATCGAACTCAATCCTTGATCACATTGAATTTCGCAACAACTTCTTTCCACTTTGCCGCGCCTTCGAGGATGTGCTTGCGGAATTCCTCGGGTGTGCTGCCGATGGCGACGCCGCCCTCCTTGATCTTGCGTTCCATGTTGGCAGGCGTGTGCGCAATCTTCATGAGCGCATCACTTAATTTTCCCAGAATGGCCGGCGGCAGGCCCGCCGGTGCAATGAAGCCCAGCCAGCTGCTGCTTTCGTAGTTGGTCAGCCCGGATTCCTGCAGTGTCGCAACATCGGGCAGCAGCGGCGAACGCAGCGCGCTGCCGACTGCGATGGCCTTCAGGCGTCCTGTGCGCACGGAGGCAAGCGCACCGAACAGTCGGGTGGATGTGAGGTCAGCGCGTCCGGCGGCCATGTCCGCATAATATTGCGCCGCACCCTTGTAGTGAATGTACGTGACAGATGTTCCGGCCAGGCCATTGATCCACGCCCCGCTCATGTGATTGGAACTGCCGGGACCGGCAGTCGCCCAGTTAACCTTGTCAGGGTTGGCCCTGGCGTACGCAAAATATTCCTTGCCGTTGTTCGGAGGAAAATGCGGCGAGGCGACGATCAACGTCGTCCAGCGCGTCATCAGCGTGACGGGCTGAAAGTCCTTCGCTGGATCGTAAGTGAGATCCTTGTCCAGGACCATGGAAATGGTCAGTGAGTCCGAGGCAAACACCATGTTATAGCCGTCGGGCGGGGCCTTGGCGAGAAAGGTATAAGCGATGCGTCCGCCGGCGCCCGCCTTGAAATCAGCGATGACCGGCTTGCCCAGCGACCGGGTCAGTTCGTCGGCATACTGTCGCAACTCGGTGTCAGTGGGGCCGCCTGCACCCAATGGGCTGATGAGCGTGATTGGGCGCGATGGAAATCGCTCCACGGCTTCCTCGGCCAGCGCATTGCCCGACCAGCATGCACCGGCGAGGAGAACTGCGGACAGCATGTCGATGCAGCGTCTGTTATGCATACGAGGAACTCCCGGTTGCGTTGTCGCGTTGTCGTTGGGCCGCGGATGACATCGTGGCCGGAAAAATATTACGCCATTTTTGCCACTGTCATTGCCCGGGACCTGCAGTACACTCAATCCGATCTGACAATTTCCACGAGACTGCGGCAGTCGCTGCTTCAATAATACGACGTCGATACCCACTGGCCCATGCCCAATCGTCACTCTCTTCATTCGAACTGCCTCCATCGGCCGTCGCCGTCTGCGCCCGACCTGCAATTGATTCGCAGCGGCATTGCGAGTGGCCCGCCACAAGCGGGTGAACTGCAGGCGGACGCCGCCGTTGCGTTGGTGCTGGCGGGTGAGGCGACTGACCTGAATATCTGCCTGATCCGACGTGCCGAGCATGAACTGGATCGATGGTCGGGCCACGTGGCTTTGCCTGGTGGGCGCGTGGATCCCATAGACCGCAATCCTTGCGAAGCGGCCATCCGTGAAGCAAGGGAGGAAGTCGGTCTGCAACTGGAGCGCGCCGCATTCCTGGGTTTGCTCAACTCGCAACCCATCAATCGCGACGGCAAGCCGGGTGACCTGTCGCTTTCCTCCTACGTGTTTCATCTCGGTGAAGTGCTTGCGCCATTTGCGCCCAATGACGAAGTGGCCGAAGCGTTCTGGGTGCCGTTGCGGCACCTGCTCGATCCGGGCAACGCGGGCTATCGAAAGACGCAGCGCGACAATCGGCACTATGACAGCCCAGCCGTCATTTATCAGGGGCACCCGATCTGGGGTCTGACCTATCGCGTATTGACGGTGTTTTTTGAGCGAACCCAGCGGAAGATCGCTGGACCTGAGCCATGATCGATGACCCGTGCCCCGTGCCCCGTGGCGCGTGACGGCAGCGTAGCGGCTTCAGGCGATCAATGTTGATTGACTGCCCGGAGCATGGGCGGATACATTCGCCGTGTAGCACTCGGTCCTCACTATTGAATCTTTTCTACGGAGTTCATCATGTTACGTCTATACGGCTCGGCCAAATCGCGTGCATTGCGTGTCCTGTGGATGCTGCAGGAACTCGGGATTGCCTACGACCACAAGGACTATGCGCCCCGCTCTGCGCAAACCAAGGCACCGCAGTATCGCGAACTGAATGGCAATGGCCGTGTGCCAACCATTGATGATGATGGTTTTGTATTGTCGGAATCGATGGCCATCAATTTGTATCTTTCCAGGAAACATGGCAGCGGATTTTATCCTGCCGATCCCAAAAATGAGGCGCTGGCCATTCAGTGGAGCCTTTGGGAGACGGACCGGCTCGACCGCCAGATTGTCAATTACGTCAGAAATTCCACGGAGCTGCCGGAAGCCGAACGCAATCCGGCCGTGGCCAAGGCCGCATGGGATGAGATTCAGGATTCATTTGGCGTTCTTGACGCCGCGCTTGCCAAATCGCCCTGGCTGGCGGGACCCGCATTTTCAGTGGGCGATCTCAATGTCGCCTCGGCGCTCTATCGCGGATTGTTTCTGGATCTCGCCAGGTGGCCGCATGTGCAGGCCTGGCTCAGGCGCTGCTGGGACCGTCCCGCCGCCCAAAAGGCACGCGCCATGCGAGAGTAGTGAGTCGGCATAGTCTCCAACGCAGCCGGCCTGATGCGTCAATGCAGGTCGGCGATGCTGGTGCCGATGTTGCTGATAGTGCCAGGACCGTTTTTTTATCGAAAACTATTGAGAAGTCATGAATCAATTTCAACGTTTGTTTGCACCCCGCAGTATCGCCGTCATTGGCGCCAGTGATGATCCGAAGCGCGCAGGTGGCGAATGTGTCAACGCGCTGCTCAAGCATGGTTACAAGGGCGGCATTTATCCGGTCAATCCGCGGTTGCAGAATGTCTACGGGCTCGATTTCTTTCCCTCGGTCAAGCACATCAAGGCAGACATCGATCTTGCCGTCATTGCGTTGCCCGCGAAGGCCGTGCCTGATGTCGTGACCGAATGCGGCGAGCGCGGCATTTCCAATGTCATCGTGCTGGGTGCCGGATTCCGCGAGGTCGGACCTGAAGGCGCGGCGTTGCAGGACGCCATGGTGGCCAATGCGCGCAAGCTGGGTGTGCGCATCGTCGGCCCCAATTGTCTTGGGCTCGCCAATATCCATGAACGGGTATTCGCCGCGTTCGGCAGCATTTCGCGCCCGCCATTGCTGAATCCGGGACCGGTGTCCATGGTGATGCAAAGCGGTGGCTTTGGCAGCAGCCTTGCCTTTGCCTGTCATGCGGCGGGAATCGGTTTTCGCATTCTGGTGTCCAGTGGCAATGAGGCCGATCTGAATGCGCCACAGTTGATGGACGCATTGGTGGATGACGACAAGACGGAAATCATACTGGGCTACATCGAAGGCGTGGACGACGGACGCGCGCTCATGGCGGTAGCGCAGCGGGCCATGGAAAAAGGCAAGACGCTGCTGTTGTGGAAAGCCGGAAAGACCCGCCAGGGCGTCAAGAGCGCCGCGACGCACACGGCGAACATGACCGGGACCTACGATATCTGGAAGGCGGCGCTCAGGCAGTGCGGTGTCATTGAAGTCAGGTCGATTGACGAAGCGGCTGATTACATCAAGGTGCTGCTCGCGAAAAAGTATCCGCGCGGACGCAATGTGGCCGTGGTGACCGCCTCCGGCGGTTCGGCCGTCGTCTATGCCGATGCTGCTGACGAGTATGGCCTGCAACTGGAGACGCCGTCGGCACAAACGCTGACGATTCTGCGCGAATCCTTCCCGCTGCCGGCGTCGATCCAGAATCCGATTGATCTGGCCGGTACCGGCGTCAATGACAAGACCAAGCCCAAGTACGTGCGCGGGTTGAAGGCGCTGCTGGATGATCCGGCCATACACCAACTGTGCCCGATGTTTTCCGCGATGACGGGAACACCGATGAAAATCGGCGCGGAGGCGCTGGCCGAACTGGAGCCGCAGACCGACAAACCCATGATCGTGTTTTCGTCAGTCCCGTATGAGGTGGGCAGCGAGGCCTTCGACATCATGAAAGCGGCGGGCATACCGGTATTGTTTTCACCGAGCGGCGTGGTGCGCGCGCAGGCGATGCTGGCCGACTACGCCGCCGCCCGCGCCCGACTCAAGGGGGCGGCGCCGATACCGCAGGCAACGCATTCGGTCTCGACGCATGGGCACGCATCAGGCAGCGGCACGCTGGATGAAATGCAGAGCAAACAAATCGTTCATGCCTTTGTGCCCGTGACCCAGGATGTGATTGTTTCGGCCGATGATGAATCAGCGCTGCGCAATCTCGCTGTTCGTTTCCCGGTTGCCGTGAAAATTGTGTCGCCCGATATCGCGCACAAGTCCGACGTCGGCGGGGTTGTGCTCAACGTCAAGGACGGCGATGAATTGCTGAATGCCTGGAAGACCGTGATTGCCAATGCGCGCAAGCATCGCCCCTCCGCGCGAATCACCGGCGTGCTGGTCGCGCAGATGATTACCGACGGCATCGAGACCCTGCTCGGCATCACCAACGATGATGTGTTCGGGCCGGTCATCGCATTCGGCATGGGCGGCGTGCTCGCCGAAGTACAGCGCGATATCGCCTATCGCATCGCGCCGTTCGGTGCCGATGAGGCACGTTCGATGATTGATCAATTGCGGTCGCGCCCGATCTTTGATGGCATTCGCGGCAAGCCGGCGGCCGATGTGGATGCGCTGGTCGATGCGCTGGTCAAGGCCTCCGAGTTCGCATGGGCGCAGCGTGATTCCGTTGCAGAGGTCGACGTGAATCCGCTGCTGGTCAGGCCCAAGGGGCTCGGTGTGATTGCGGCCGATGCTGTCGTTGTCAGACGTGGCGAATAATAGGGAGACGGCAATGATGTGGATACGCTTGATCGTCGCAGGCTGGCTGACCGTCGTCGGTATTTCAGTGGCGCTGGCGCAGTCAGGCGCTTATCCCAACAAGCCCATGCGCTGGGTCGTGCCGTATGTGCCCGGTGGTGGCACCGACATCATCGCGCGCCCCATCGCACTGAAGGTGGGCGAGGCGCTGGGCCAGCCGGTTATCTATGACAACCGCGGTGGCGGCGGTGGCCTGATCGCCGGCGAACTGGTGGCCAAGTCCGTGCCGGACGGTTACACCTTTCTGGTGGGGGCGGGGAACACGCATGTGTTCGCCACCTTGCTGAATGACAAGGTGACGTTCGATCCGGTCCGCGACTTCATGCCGATCACCAAATTTGCGAGTGTTCCCGTCGTGCTGGTCGCGCACCCATCCTTTCCGGCGAAGACCATTCAGGAACTCGTGGCCTATGGCAAGGCCAATCCGGGCAAGATCAACTGGGCCTCATCCGGCAATGGCGGCGGCGGGCATATCCCCATGGTCATGCTGACGCAAATGGCCGGCTTCAGGGCCGTGCATGTTCCGTTCAAGGGGGCTGGTCCTGCCGCCAGCGCGGTGCTTGCCGGTGATTGCGATCTGGTGTTCGC